>NZ_CZPZ01000012.1:300000-467695 GCF_001458775.1 Candidatus Nitrospira nitrificans | reverse complement strand
AAACTGGTCAGCGGAAGCGCCGCAGCTTCCGTAAAGGAGAGGGTGTTCGGTTTCAAGGCCACCAGCCGTTCATCCACCAGTTGCCACGTTGCGTAGGAGCCGGCCCTCTTGAGATCCCCACTGTAGAAGACTTCGTCACCAACTTTGAACCGCGTTGCATCCGTGCCATGGGCAAGCACGATGCCTGCTGCGTCCCACCCCAAGATGACAGGCTGTCCGTCGGAGCCGGATCGCCTGGTTCGAACCTTGTAGTCGATAGGATTCAACCCGACGGCCTTCACCTCAACTAATAAATCACGACCGCTGGGTGTCGGGTCCGGCAACTCCATGGGTTGCAGATTGAATTGATCCAGCGAATGGGCATGGGTATACCCGATCACCTTCATCACTCACCTCCATGTTTGGCTATCTAGAGATACGACTTGATCTCCGTCAAGACAAGGATGCACATTCGGAGTTATCTGATTCATCGGTCCTGGTCATTCACGAGGTTGGTGTTCATTACAGAAACTCTTGCAGTAATTACCAACACCCTCATCTGGTTCACGGACTTAGATTTCAATCTTCAGCTGGTTCCGCTCCAGAAGTGTTCAGGCCTCCTCTGTTGGATCGGAAATTCCGCCGGGCTAGGGGACCCACAGATAGCAGCTGAATTGTGACGTTCTACAAAACTTCGAATGTGCAATTCTGTTCTTCACTGATCGATTGGATTCATACGCTGCTCAAACTCCTTTCGATCAAGCTTCATCAAATCTTTAGAGGCAGCAATGCTTTTGGCCAATCTCATAACCACTGAGGAGGCACAGAGAGGGCCAGCATCCAGCAGAGCATCTCCCAGAGCGTTTCCAATTTTCACCTCCGGCTGTGTGAGAAAAGTCTCATATCGTTCGGCATGTTGTGCTATATCCAGCTCCCCACCAGCTACAGACAACAATTCCGCTGCAGCGGCTGCCAAAAATACTGCTGCTCGCTGGCCAGTAGTGGCCTTCATTTTGACTGCCAGAAGAAGTCTAACTGCTACCACAAGTTCAGGAATTGGATCGTTCTTCCTTTTTCTTGCCATGATGACCTCTCCTAGTTTTTGTTACCTTGTGGAAGTATGACCACGCGTGAATGCGGCATCTCCAAACATTCGAATGTCGTTCAGCATGGCATCAAGTGAATCGCTAGTACCACAGAGTCGACAACTGCCTTTGGGCATGCTTATTCCAGAGATTGGCTGACGACTATAACACGGTCGTCGCTGTGGCTGAACTGTGGCAGAACTATCCTGTCCGATCTGTTTTCATCGGCATCTCTCCTACCTCTTGATCCTCTGTAAGTGATTGAGATTGAAACGATGCGGTATTATCGGAGCCTATAGTCTCTGACCCTGTAGGGGCTTCAAATCTCGCGGACTCTGTCGTCCTAGCGAGCCACCTTCTCTTTCACTACTCTCCCTGAATCGGAATGTACATGATGTTGCCCTGGCGGTTCACCAGGAGGAGGGCGAGGTCGGCGGGTTTGAGGGGATCGGCGAGACGTTGCAGTATCCCGAAGCTGTTCACATGCTGTCGGTTCAGTTCCAGGACCACGTCGCCCGGCTGCAAGCCGGAGGCTTCGGCCAAGCTCCCTTCTTCAATATCCGTCACCACGACTCCGCTATTCACCGGCAAATCCATCTGGCGTGCGAGAGGTGGCGTCACGTCATCGAAGACCACGCCTGCGAGAGGATGGACCGTCGATGCCGTCGACGACGCAGCCTGACTTTTCTTCGTCCGTTCACGCGGCGCTTCTTGAATGATCAGCTCAGCCTGATAGCCCTTGCCTTCCCGGATAAGGTCCAGACGATGCTTGCTGCCGATCGGTGATTGCGCCACCAAGTTCCGCAGCTGGCCGCTGTCCATCACGTCGCGCCCGTCGAAACGCACCACGACATCGCCCCGTTTCACACCGGCCCGTTCGGCCGATCCCTTAGATTGCACGTCCGTCACGATCGCACCTTTGACGTCCGGCAGGCGAAAAATCTTCCCCAGATGGGGACTGACGTCTTGCGTCGAGGCCCCTAGAAATCCCCGCACCACGCGGCCTGTCTTAATGAGGCTTTGCATGGCGGCGCGGGCCATGTTGCTGGGAATCGCAAACCCGACCCCCACACTTCCGCCGGTGGGACTGGCAATGGCCGTATTGATCCCGATCAGCTCGCCCTGGATGTTCACGAGCGCGCCGCCGGAATTCCCGGGATTGATCGGGGCATCGGTCTGGATGAAGTCTTCGAAGTCCGCTACGCCGACGTCTGCGCGACCGACCGCGCTCACGATGCCGAATGTGACGGTGCGGCTCAAGCCCAGCGGGTTCCCGATGGCAAGCACGAAGTCGCCGACGGCCAGATGGCTCGAATCTCCCCACACGGCCGTCGGCAGATTCGACGCGTGAATCTTCACCACCGCGACGTCGGTTTTTGGATCCGTCGCGACGACCTTGCCTTTGTATTGGCGGCGATCGGCCAAGATGACTTCCACATCGACGGCATCGGCGACCACATGATTATTCGTGATGATGTAGCCGTCCGGTGTGACGATCACGCCGGACCCCTGGCCATATTGCCGGCGAGTCGGCGGCTCTTTAAACAGACCAAACGGCAATGCCTCGTCGCTGAACGCCTGATCGCGCACCATGACCGTCGAGGCGATACTCACCACCGCTGGGATGACTTTATTCGCGGTCCCTTTCACCTGGCTTTGCAAATCGGAACTGTTTACGGCGGATATCTGCTGAGTGCCGGCCGATCCTGAAACAGGAAACGTCAGACTGCCCAGAACTCCCCAGATGACGAGGCGCGTCAGAAGTCTGCTCCGTTTCACCGATGCGGATCTCCTATGAGAATGGATGATGCGTTCATACCAATGCCGTCGGCCAGCCTATCACGCAGGACAAGCCCATGCATTCATAATCTTGATAAGACACCCTGGGCATCTCGGATGACATCCCTTGCACGCAGTCATGACCTGGGCGCATACATCATGATGCTCACGCCGAGCAGGCAGAGAACGGCTCCCAATGCGTCGTAACGATCCACGGTGGTTCCGTCAATGCCCCACCCCCACAGTAAGGACAGTAAAATAAACATGCCGCCGTACGCCGCATAGACCCGTCCAAAGTGAGCAGGCTGTAGAGTCGGAATAATGCCGTAAAGAATCAGGATGACAGCGCCCGCTGCGCCGTAGCTCCAGTGCCGGCCCTCTCTAATCGCCAGCCACACCAAGTATCCGCCGCCGATTTCACACAAGCCGGCCAGAACAAAAAGCCCGAACGAGCCAGCGAGGGACATAGATTCCTCCTTCACGATGCGCCGCGAACGGTGGCAGGCCGCATGTCCGGCTGAGGGTCACTGATTCGTTGCTCTGCCCGCTGTTCAATCCATCGATACAAAACAGGCAGCACGATCAACGTCAATGCCGTCGATGAGATTAATCCGCCGATGACGACGGTCGCCAGTGGTCGCTGGATCTCAGAACCTGGTCCGCTCGCAAGGAGCAGCGGCATCAGCCCCAGAGCAGCCACGAGTGCCGTCATCAATATGGGCCGAAGTCGCATGACCATGCCGGTCAACACCGCCTCGTCAAGCGGCATGCCCTGGTGTCGCAATTGGTTGATGTATGAGATCTTCACGACCCCGTTCAGCACGGCCACTCCGAAGAGAGCGATGAAACCGACGGAGGCCGGGACCGAAAGATAGAGTCCTGCGATCAGCAGCGCCGCGAGGCCGCCGACCATGGCAAATGGAATTGCGAGCAGAATCAACGCCGCCTGCCGTAGATTTCCAAAGGTCAAAAACAAGAGCAGGAAAATGAGCCCGGTGACCAGGGGCACCACGATAGCCAGGCGGGTCATGGCTCGTTGTTGATTTTCGAATTGCCCTCCCCATGTCACGTAATAGCCGGGCGGAAGCCGGACCAGACTTCCCACCGCTGCCTGGGCTTCTTCGACGGCGCCGACAAGGTCGCGCCCGATCACATTGACTTCGACGACGATGCGGCGGCTGGCTTGCTCGCGGCTGATTTGCGCCGGACCTTCCACGATCTGAATATCCGCAAGCTCCCGCAGCGGGATGCGGGAACCATCCGGCGCCGTCACCCACAAGGCGGCGATCGACTCGACATCGGCCCGCCGGTCATCCGGAAATCGCACCATGATCGGGAACCGCCGTTGCCCTTCGAAGACTTCTCCCGCCTCAATCCCTGCCCCGACGGCCTCGATAACCTCCGTGATGTCGGCTACATTGATTCCATGTCGCGCCACCTTGGACCGGTCGATGTCGAGTTTCAAGTAATACAGCCCTGCGATCCGCTCCACGCGCAGATCGGATAGGCCTTTCACCTGTCGTACTGTCCGAGCGATCTCGTCCGCCTTCACCTGTAACATAGTGAGATCGTCGCCGAACAGCTTGATCGCCACCTGCGACCGGACTCCGGACACCAACTCGTCCACGCGCATCGCGATCGGCTGGGATAACCCGAACGCAATGCCGGGCACCTGTTCCAGTCGCTCGCGGATCTGTTGTTCAATCTCGCTTTTCGTCCGGGCCCGCCGCTCTGATTCCGGCTTGAGCAAGACGTACATATCGCTGAGTTCCATGCCCATGGGATCCGTCCCCAATTCGTTCGCGCCGGTACGCGACACCACGGAACGCACGTCCGGGATATCCAGCAAGAGCCGTTCGACTTCACCCGCTATCTTGAGTGATTCGCTCAGGCTGATACTCGGAAGTCGCACCAAATTCACTACGACCGACCCTTCATCCATAATGGGCACGAACTCTCGGCCGATGAACGGAATCAGCGCCAATCCGCCCGCGAGCAGGGCAGACGCCGCCCAGATGACGACGGGTGTTTGACGAATCGCCTGCTCCAAGAATCGTCGATAGTACCGACGCCCCCGCGTCAACGCATGCCCGGCTCCCTTCGCCGGGCGTGGACGCATCAACATGGCCGCCAACACGGGCACCACCGTCATCGAGAGCGCCAGCGAACTCAACAGGACAATCACCACCGTCAACGCCAGCGGAATGAACATTTTGCCTTCGATGCCTTGGAGCGTCAGCAACGGCACGAATGTCAGGGCAATAATCAATTCCCCGAAGAGACTCGGTCGCCGCACTTCCAGCACGGCCCGAAGCACCACGGGGAGCCGTTCCGCCAAGGTCGTCGGAGGACTGAGGCCTTCTGATCGCTCATTCAAGTGACGCTCCACGTTTTCCACCTGCACGATCGCCGCATCCACGATCATCCCCAGGGATATCGCGAGACCGCCCAACGACATGAGATTCGCCGACAGACCGGTCCGCTGCATAATCAGGAAGGTGGCCAATGTCGCCAGCGGCAGCATGAGGGCGACCACGAGCGCGCCGCGCACATTCCGAAGAAACAGATAGAGAACCAGGACCACCACCGCGGCCCCCTCCAATAGCGCTCGCTCGACCGTATCGAGCGCCCGGGTGACGAGTTCGAGGCGATCATAGAACGGGGTCAGCGTCACACCGGCCGGCAACACGCGATTGATCAGCGCCACCTTGTCCTTCACCGCGGATACCACCTCTCGGCTGTTTCCTCCTCGCATCATCACGGCGATCCCTTCGAGCACCTCCCCCTTTCCATCTCGCGTGACACCGCCTAGCCGGACGGCGTGGCCTTGCCGAACCTGGGCCACGTCGCGGAGATACACCGGCGTCCCTTTATGAGCCGCGACGACGATGCGTTCCAAATCCTCCGAGGATCGCGCCAGTCCTTGTCCCGTGACGACCAGCTTGTCGCCGCCCTTCTCGATGTAACTGCCCCCGGCGTTCTGATTATTTTCCGTGACGGCTGTCTGCACCCGGCGCAACGTCAGGCTCAGACTCGTGAGTCTGCTCGGGTCCACGAGGACCTCGTACTGCTTCGCCAACCCACCCAAGGTGTCGACGTCCGCCAAACCCGGCACCGCCCGCAACATCGGTCGAACCACCCAGTCTTGGAGCGTACGCAAATCCAGGAGATCGTGCGACGGCCCCTCCATGAGATACATAAACACTTCGCTCAGACCCGTGCTCACCGGTCCGAGCAGGGGTTCAGCGCCCCGCGGAAGCTTGGATCGCGTTTGGACGAGTCGTTCTAGAATCAATTGCCGCGCGAAATAGATATCGACACTCTCCTCGAACACGACGGTAATCACGGAGAGCCCGAAGCGAGAGACCGACCGCAACTCCGTCTTGCCCGGCAGGTTGGTCAATTCGATCTCAAGCGGAAAGGTCACGAGCCGTTCGATTTCAGGCGGAGCGAGCGCCGGGGCGCGGGTGATGACTTGGACTTGGACGGGCGTCACGTCCGGAAAAGCGTCGATGGACAGACGGTTGAATGCCGCGACTCCGCCCACGATCAATGCCGCACCCGCAAGCAGCACGATCAGCCGCTGCTCCAGCGAGAGACGGATCAGCCGTTCCATCATAGCGGACCTCCCATCGGCATTTGCTCGCGGAGCGCTTCGGACTTCAAGGCATAACTTCCCTGAGTAACGACCTCGTCACCCTCTTTCACACCGGTCTTGACTTCGACATGATCGTTCGAAACCTCGCCGATTTTCACTTCTCGCGATTCAAATCGGCGGGGACCTTGCGCGACGAACACCATCGTCCGGCTGCCGACCTGCTGGATGGCCGTACGGGGCACGGCCAAGACCGACTGCTCCGGCGTGATCAACGTCACTTCGGCGAACATTTCCGGACGTAAGCGCCGGTCGGGGTTGGGAATATCCGAACGCGCCATGATCGTCCGAGTCGCCGGATCCACCATGGCGCCCACATAGCTGACGGTGCCGCGAAAGACAGTATCCGGGTAGGCCGCCACACGCACATCGACATTCAGTCCGGATTGCAGTCGCCCGGCCTGTTGCTCCGGAAAGTCCGCGCGAACCCACACGGTAGAAAGGTCCGCAACGGCGAAGAGCACCTTATTGGGATCGACCACCTCCCCGACCGTCGCGTTCCGCTCGACGACTTCACCTGAAAACGGAGCTCGGAGAAACACCTGCGCCACCTCCGCATGCGGCAACTTCTCCGCGCCCAACCGTTCGATCTCTCGCTCCGTCATGCCGAGGAGATGCAGTTTCTCTTCGGCTTCGTGGAGGTCGGCTTTGGCATTTTCGGAGTCGGCCTCGCGCCGCTGATATTCGCCGGCTCCGATGGCACCTCGCTCAAAAAGCGCCTGGGCCCGTTCGAGCGCCTTTTCCGTTACTCTTGCCGCCGTCCTGGTTTTACGATATTCCAACTGCGCCTCTCCGAACGCCGGGCTATCAAGCAGGAGCAGACGGTCTCCGGATTTGACCCGATCGCCGAGATTGGCATACACGGCCACGATCCGCCCCGGCACGCGGGCGCTGAGATGCGCGAGTCGATTCTCGTTGGAAAGAATCTTTCCCGCTTGCGCCTTCAAGGACATCTGTATGGGATGGAATCCCACCCGCTCTGTCTGAAGCTGCGCAAGCGTCGCGCTCCCTTCCTGCAACTCGATCACACCGGACTGAGCCGATGATGTGACTGAAGCCGGTGGCTTCACTGCTTCATCTTGTTTAGCTTGGCAAGCCGTAACAGCGATCGCCGCCGTCAGAACCGTGAGAAAGGAGCGCACGACCGTGGACGGCGGACGCAGCAGGCTGAATCTCATGGCAAACCTCCCACCGCCTGTTCCAGTCTCGCCAGCGCAAGCGAATAGGCTGCTCTGGCCTGTGTCGACTCAAGAAGCGTCTGACGGTAGACGCGCTGCGCGTCGATGACTTCGAGAAGACTCGCCACGCCGTTCCGAAAACTGAATTGCGCGATATCGAGCGCTTCCTTCGCTTGATAGAGAAGCCCCCTTTCGAAGACCTGGATCTGCCGCCGAGCGGTCTGCATCTCTTGGAAATACTGCGTCACCGCCTGTTCCAACTCGTACTGGATTCGGAGACGTTCGGCTTGCGCTCGATGATGCGTCCCCACGGCTGTGCCGATCTCTCCCTGTCGCCGATACCAAAGAGGGACCGGCACGCTCAATCCCGCCACGATGGATTCGTCGCCGGCTTCCCGATGGTACTGCCCGATGACCGACACATTCGGGATACGCGCCGCGCGTTCATGCTCCAGCGAAAATCGGGCTTGCTCCACCGCTTTCTCCTGCCGGCGAAGCGCCGGATGGCGGGCCATGGCCTGCTCCGTCAGGAAGCGAAGATCCGGATCGGCCTTCGGCGCCTCAAATTCGCCGTGAATGGCGAATCGCTCTCCCAGCGCCTTTCCCGCGATCTTGTTGAGATTGGCGCGTGCGACCAGCAATGCGTTTTCCGCGCGCGCCAGGTCCTTATCGGCCTTTTGCAGCTCCACCGTCGCTTTGACCAATTCGAATTTCGGCGACTCTTTCGTTTCCACCCGAGCGCGAATGAGCGTGACGAAATCCTCGACGGTTCTGAGATTTTCTTTGGCCAGCTGCGCATCCTGTTGGGCGAACAGCAATTGATAGAATCCGGCCTTGACTTCCGCCGTGACCGTCACTTTGGCTTCTTCGATTGCGGCGAGCGCGCCGGAGAATCCCGCGTCCGCGGCTCGCTGTCGTGCCGACCGTTTTCCCGGCCATTCCAGCGGCTGCTCAACCGTGATCGTCCGTTCCGCGATTGAGACACCCGTACGCGGGTCTCGAATCGAACCCCGGCCGGCCGCGCCGGTCACGGTCGGATTCAAATAGGCACCGGCGGCGATCTGTCTGCCTTGGCTTTCTTCCAACGCAGCCGCCACCCCGGTCATGACCGGACTGTGTTTATGCGCAAGGGTCAAGATTTCAGGCAGTGAATAGGGCGAGATATGGGAATCGTCAGCCCTTGCCATGTCGCTCACGGTGTGAAGATCCAGAAAACAATAGACGACGAATGCGATCGCGATCTTATACGGAATCATAATCGTCTCCTCGAGAGACACATGCACCCGGCGACGCCCGAGCGATAGGCACCCTCAGGGGGTCTACGACGGCGCGACGTGTTGTGAAAGAATGCGGATTAGACGAGAAGATGGGGCGGCGCGCGAGAGAAAACCGAACGAACAAATGGTTTCGGCGGCGAGACGGCACCGGCGCTGTTCTGAATTCGGGCACACCGCTCCATGCCTGAAACTTCGGCAGGCGAAGCTCCCAGCACCGGCACTAAAAACGGCTTGAGCGACTTTCGATCGGTTGCATCGCTCAGGAGTGATAAACCGAACTCGGGATGCCTGTCTCCGACATGGGCGAACCGGGCACCGATACCTGGATCACCTTGCCGATCGTGGTCGGACTCGCAGTCGAGGTCGGATGACCACGCCATGTGCACCGTCCCACCGTGAACATGCCCGACTTCTCCATGCCGATGGTCCGCCTCGGGATGGACATGGAACAAGGGTGCCGCGAGCATCCAGAGAGCTGCCCAGGCCAGCACAACCATCCGAGACCAAGATGATGTTCCATTTTTTGGTTGCATTACATAACCAGTCTAGCACAGGCGCACATGGGCATCAATTGAGCATCTCTTGCCGTCTATTGCTCGCGCGGCATGCACCGCCGATCCGGACCGGCGCTTCACAACCTCTGAACAAGTCAGTGCCACATCCTCACTCCGACCATGAATCGTATCTGACTCGGGTCTCCCCCCTGTTGACGCACCAGAGTGGCTGTCTCGCCGAAGCTTCGGTCGAATGACAGGCCGATGTACGGGGCAAACTTCCGATGAATTTCGTAGCGCAGGCGAGCCCCAAACTCCAGATTGTTGAACCCTGAGCCGGTTGTAAACTCTTCCACCCGCTGGATAGCCAGGTTTGTCTGAAAGCGGCCCTGGAGGATGAGACGTTGAGTGAGCAAAAAATCTTTCGTATACGACAGACGGGCCGACACAGCGCCGCTCTGATCAATGAATAACGCCGATTCAAACTCGTAGTTGTACGGCACAATTCCCTGTAGCCCGATCACCCCCATGCCGCGCGCCACAGTCCCACCACGAAACGATTGCGTTTCCATTCGACCACCGACTTGAATGTCGTAATGCTTCCAGAGGAACCGGCCATACAGCAGTTGGAAGTCCACATCGTAATCAGCCTTGAAGGCGGTGTCCTGTTGCCCTTCACTCTTGAACCAGAGTCGGTTGTAATCTCCGCCGTACCACCCTTCGATATCCCAGCGGTAATCGCTGTTGCTGCCGTTTCCACCTGTGCGGGGGCGATATTCCAGGACATCGACCAACGTAAATAGGTGGCGTTCCCGATCGTGCACAGGATGAGGCCAATCCTGTCGTGGTATGCCAGTCGCCGGGGTCCGAACGCGCTCCTGCAGAACTTCGACTGGAGCGCCATCCGCATGCGCAACCCCATGCCCATGGTCGGCTTCCGCTGAGACGGTTGTCGATCCGATACCTGCGCTCAATACACAGGCAGCCAACACTCCGCAACCCTTGGAGAGCGCTGAGCTCACCGGCTCAATCTCCCGTTTGCTATGACGTGACCTCGACGATGCGAAACATGCCCGCTTCCATATGGAGGAGGAGATGGCAGTGAAAGGCCCAAGGCCCAGAGGCGTCGGCAGTGACCGCAACGGACAGCCGTTCGGCTGGTTTGACCACGACGGTATGCTTCCGGGGAAGATAGGCCCCGGATCCGTTTTCCAGCTGCATCCACAGCCCATGTAGGTGGAGCGGATGTTCCATCATTGTGTCGTTCACGAACGTGAGCCGAACTCGTTCCCCATAACGGACACGAATAGGCTCCGGCGCATCCGAGAACTTCTTGCCGTCGAACGACCACATGTAGCGTTGCATATGGCCGGTGAGGTGCAACTCGATCTCCCGCTCCGGCGCTCGTTGGTCCTGATAGGGAACGAGGCTCTTCAAGTCGGTGTACACGAGGACACGCCTGGAGCTCTGTTCAAATCCTCTTCCCGGTTCATGCATCCGGTTTTGTGAATATTCAGCTACCGCTTGGTTACCGGTGCCATGGTCATCCGGGCCATGGTTGACCGGTGTTGCGCCAGGGATCGACGAATGGTCTCGACCATCACCCTCCTCGCCATGTTGCATGCCTTTGCCGTGCATTGTGTCATGATCATTCGTGGCAGACCCAATCACGGCATGGCCAGTGTGGCCATGTCTCAACATTCCCATGTCCTCCATCGTGCGAAGCGGGCGGGCACGGCGTTCCGGGATCTCCCCTTCCATCCCTGGCCGGGGAGCAAGGGTTCCGCGAGCGTATCCGCTCCGATCCATGGGTTCGGCAAAGATGGTGTACGCACGATCCTCGGTCGGATGGACAATGATGTCGTAGGTCTCGGCGGGGCCGAAGCGAAACTCGTCAACAACGACCGGCTGCACGTTCTGGCCGTCGGCTTGGACCACCGTCATGGTGTGCCCAGGAATGCGGACATCATAAAACGTCATCGCGGCGGCATTGATGAAACGCAGCCGCACCCGCTCGCCCGGTCGGAAAAGACCGGTCCAGTTGCCGGCGGGTGACAAACCATTCATGAGGAACGTGAACGTCGATCCGGTCACATCGGCAAAATCCGTCGGATCCATCCGCATCTCGTCCCACATCACGTAATTCCGCAGAGCGGGCCACAATCCCCATCTTGCCGCGTCTGAAAGAAATTCACCGGCATCGCGTTTCTGATAGTTGTAATAGCCGGACTGTTTTTTGAGATTGTCGAACAACACCTCAGCAGACTCGAAGCTCCACTCCGAAAGCATCACGACATGCTCCCGGTCATACTGAAACGGCTCCGGCTCGATCGGATCCAGAATGA
The DNA here is from genome assembly GCF_001458775.1 of Candidatus Nitrospira nitrificans. Classification (NCBI taxonomy): domain Bacteria; kingdom Pseudomonadati; phylum Nitrospirota; class Nitrospiria; order Nitrospirales; family Nitrospiraceae; genus Nitrospira; species Candidatus Nitrospira nitrificans. Next base: position 455,903 of record NZ_CZPZ01000012.1, on the reverse strand, counting down.
TCGGCGCGTACATACCCTGTAATTCCTGACCACCCGAGTGACTGTGATACCAATAGGTCCCGCTCTGCTTGATGGGAAAGTGATAGGTAAAGGTCGATCCGGGCATAATGCCGCCGAAGCTGACACCCGGCACTCCATCCATGCGAGCGGGCAGGAGTAATCCGTGCCAGTGGATCGAGGAAGTCTCTTTTAATTGATTCATGACACGCAGGGTTGCTGTTTGGCCCTCTTTCAAACGGATGAGCGGACCAGGGATCGTCCCGTTGATCGCCACGGCAATCCCGATTTTTCCGTCCATGGCCAAGGACTCTTCGCCGATCACCAGCTCGATCAACTCCCCACTGAGCGTCGAAATATCCGGACGGGAACGAGCGGCGGATAGCAACGGATGGCTCGCGCAGGAGGCAAGGAGCGGTTGGATCCCGGCAAGCAACCCCAATGCCCCTGCTCGCTTCAGCAAGAGGCGTCTCGATATCACCTCATGATTCATCTTCGATGAGCGGTATGCCCAAGGTTGTTAGAGCGCCAGTTTTCGGAGGCGCAGTGCGTTCGCGATCACTGAGACGGAACTAAACGTCATGGCAGCGCTCGCGATCATGGGGCTCAAGAGCACCCCGACGAACGGGTAAAGAATCCCAGCGGCAATGGGAACCCCAAGGATGTTGTAAATGAACGCAAAGAACAGATTCTGCCGGATGTTGCGCATCGTCCCTCTGCTCAACCGGCGCGCCCGCGCGATGGCTCGGAGATCTCCCTTGACCAGCGTGACCCCCGCGCTTTCCATCGCCACATCGGTGCCGGTCCCCATCGCGATCCCCACCTGAGCCTGCGCCAAGGCCGGTGCATCGTTGATCCCGTCGCCCGCCATCGCCACGACATGTCCTTCTGATTGGAACCGTTTGATGACCGCCGTCTTCTGCTCAGGCAACACCTCGGCATGGACATCATCGATATGAAGCCGCCGCGCCACCGCCTCGGCTGTCGTCCGGTTGTCGCCGGTCAGCATCACGATCCGCAGGCCTTCACGATGCAACAGGTCGATCGCCTCCGGCGTGGAGGACTTAACGGGATCGGCGACCCCCAACAATCCTGCCGGCTTGCCGTCGATCGCCGCGAACATCACGGTCTGGCCCTCAAGTCTCAAAGGTTCAGCCTGCGCCGACAAGGCCGTCGTCTCGATGTTCGACTCGTCGAGAAACAGCGCAGTCCCCACGGTCACCACACGGCCCTCAACCGTCCCCGTGACCCCTTTCCCCGTGAGCGAACGAAAATCCTGCGCCTTCGCGGGAACGATTCCCTTGTCTCGCGCGCCGGACACGATCGCCGCCGCCAAGGGATGCTCGCTGCTTTGCTCCAAACCGGCTACGAGCCGCAAAAGGTCCGTCTCGCTGAAGTCCGATAGCGGAGCGACCGCCATGAGACGAGGCTTGCCCTCCGTCAGCGTGCCGGTTTTGTCCACGACGAGAATATCCACCTTTGCCAAGGTCTCCAGCGCTTCCGCGTTTCGGATCAGCACCCCTGCCGTCGCGCCGCGGCCGGTCCCGACCATGATCGACATGGGCGTCGCAAGGCCTAAGGCGCAAGGACAGGCGATGATCAACACCGCAACGGCATTCAATAGCGCATAGGCCATGCGCGGTTCGGGACCAAGGAAGGCCCACATCGCGAAGGTGACAAGGGCGACCGCGATGACGATCGGCACGAAGTAGGCCGCGACAAGATCCGCGAGCCGTTGTATCGGCGCGCGCGTACGTTGCGCTTCGCTGACCATCCGCACGATTTGCGCCAACAACGTCTCTCGGCCGATTCGCTCAGCCCGCATCACGAAACTACCGGTTCCGTTGACCGTTGCCCCGACGACCTTGTGACCCGATTGCTTTTCCACGGGGATCGACTCGCCGGTGACCATCGATTCATCAACGGCGCTCGACCCCTCCAGCACCACCCCATCCACCGGAATCTTTTCGCCGGGTCGCACACGCAACCGATCGCCGACCCTGACCTGATCCAACGGAATATCCGCTTCTTGCTCATTGCTGCGGACAACCCGGGCCGTTTTGGGTGCCAGCCCCAAGAGGGCTTTGAGGGCGCTGCTGGTCCGGCTCCTGGCTCGCAACTCCAACACTTGCCCTAACAACACGAGGGCGATGATGGCCACCGCCGGTTCGAAGTAGACGGCAAGCTCCCCTCCATGCACGCGGAAGGAATCGGGAAACATCCCCGGAACCAGCGTGGCCGCAACGCTGTAGAGGTACGCCGCGCCGGTCCCAAGTCCGATGAGGGTGAACATGTTCAGATGGCGGCTGACGATCGACGCCCACGCTCGTTCAAACAGCGGTCGACCAATCCATACCACTACCGGCGTGGCCAGCAAGAACTGGAACCACACGAGCGCTCGTCCGGAAACAAGTTGTTGCAACGGTCGGCCCGGCATCATCTCAGAAATCATCAGCGCGAAGATCGGTGAGCCCAGACCCACGCTCTGCCAAAACCGGCGCGTCATATCCACCAGTTCCGGATTGATTTCCTCCACTGTCACCGTGCGTGCTTCCAAGGCCATTCCGCAAATCGGGCAGACACCCGGCGCCGACTGGACGACCTCCGGGTGCATGGGACAGGTATATTCGGTACGGGTCGGCAGCACGCTCACGTCCGCCGGCTCCAATGCCATTCCGCAGATAGGGCACGCTCCCGGCTTGGTTTCGGAAACCTCAGCATCCATTGGACAGATGTACGTGACGACTCCACCGGCTGGAACGGGTATAGGCTTGGGAGCCCGTTGTTCAAGCGGGAGCAGATAATATTCGGGATCACCACGGAACTTTTCGAGACACCGGGTGGCGCAGAAGAAATACTTCTTTCCTCGATACTCGTGGATACCAGCCGCCGTCGCCGGTTGCACCGTCATGCCGCACACCGGATCGATTTCGCCCGGCGTAGCCTGCGCCATCATCGGCAGCGGCTTCCGTGGAGCGGGCATCGTGACGGGAGTGAGCGGTTTTTTGCTCAGCGCGCGCTCGGGGTCGGCGCGAAATCGTTCCAGGCAGGATGTCCCGCAGAAATAGTAGGTCGTGCCTTTGTAGTCATACCGACCCGCCGCCTTGGCGGGATCAACCGTCATACCGCAGATCGGATCAATAGCCATTTTCATCCAGGGAGACGTGCTCACCCCTTACCTTTCGCCTCTCGCTCCTTACCAGTTACTTCTTCGCATCGGCATCGAGAATGCTCCGAATGATGGTGACGACATTTTCAGGCGTCATATTCGCCCCGTCGACTTTGATATTACCGTCCAACAGAAGCGACGGCGTAGATGACACCTTGATCCGTTCGCCCAATCGCCGCCCTTCCTCGAACAGTTTGGCCGGTTTTCCGCTTTCCAGCCCCATTTCGAACATGTTGGCATCCAAACCGACCTCCCTGATCAACATGGAACGAATAGAGCGATCCAGCACCCCATCGAGCTTTTCCTTGTGAATGATGCGGAACAAGACAGCCTTCATCTGATCGCCTTTGCCCATCAGCTTCGCCTGCTCGTACATGTCGAACGGGGTCGGCAGCTTCCCGGGAATCACGGGGAATCCGACCATGGTGACCTCGACCTTGTCCCCGAATTCCTTCAGCAACAGAGGCACCCCCGTCTCCTCGAAGTGATGACAATGCGGGCAATAGAAGTCCGCAAATTCGATCACTTTGACCTTTCCTGGTTGATGGGTCGACGGCTCATCCTTGAGGATCTCGAACTTGCCCTTCAGCTCCGGCTTGGCCGCGGCGGCGCTCACCGATGCATGCACATACCCGATCACACCCACCATCATCAGCACACCCATCCAGATCGACTTCGTTCGACCGTTCATCTGAAAACTCCTTTCACGGGTAAAGACTCGTGCCCCATTATAACGGATAGAGCGAATGAAGCGCTTCCTTGCCGTCTGTTATAATTCATTGATGCGACAATTCCGATCCCTCGTCATGACGGCCTTCTTGTTGGTGGCCCCGGGCTGCGCATTGCTCGGCGGCCGGACCGACATAGACACGTCGAACATTCCGCAGATCACCTTCTCGCAGGTCAAAACGGCGCCCGAATCGTATCACGGTCAGCCTGTCACCTTCGGCGGGAAAGTCCTGGCGGCCAAGCGGCTCAAAGAAGGAACGAGGATCGAAGTTCTCCAATTGCCGCTGACGTCCTCTTCGCAACCAGTCATGGATCTGAGCAAGTCCCAGGGTCGCTTTATCGCTTTGCAGAAGCAGTTCCTCGACCCCGCCACCATTCCGGCCGGCACATTTGTGACGATTGCAGGAGAGGTCGCCGGCTCGTTGACGATGCCGCTGGACGAGACGGAATATACCTACCCGCTTTTGCACGTCACCAACCTGCGAACGTGGGCGGACGACGAAGACGATGCCCCCCGCATTCGTCGCCACATGGGTCCAGGTCCTTATTGGGGTCCGTACTGGTCTCCGTACTGGAGGCCGTGGCCTTACTACTGGTGAGCGCCATCGGTCGGAAGCTCCAGGAGTCGCCCTCGAAGACATCGCGATTGCCGGATGACGGAGAGGAAGATGCCCGCCCGCTGGAGGAGCACAGATGACAAAAATGGCCCGTCGGGAGAATCGAAGAAAGAAACACGGCTCCTCGAACCTGAGCTCGTCCGTCGTGGCCACGCTGAAGGAACAAATCGTTCACTGGCACTACCCGCCGGAACATCGGTTGACCGAAGATGAATTGTGCAAAACCTTCGGCATGAGCCGCAGTCCGGTTCGGGAGGCGCTCCGGGTACTGGCATCCGACGGCTTCGTCAAGAAGCTGCCGAATCGGGGCTACGTAGTCAAACAGCATACTATCGAAGAAATCGAGGAGCTGTACGAGGTGCGTTTGGCATTGGAACTCTATGCCGTCGAATGCCTAGCGAGCAAAACACAGACGACGAAGCTTGCGGCCGAGCTCGCCGACCTCACCCAAACCTGGACCGAACTCTTGAAGGAATCGTCCAAGAAACCGGAGGAATTCGCCATACTGGACACGCTCTTTCACGATACCCTGGCCCGAGTCTTGGGAAACAAATCCCTTCTGCGGCACCTTCGGACCATCAATGAACGGCTGAGGCTGTTTCGAATGCTCGATTTCCAGAGGCGAGACCGCGCCGAACACACCTGCCACCAACATCTGAAGATCTTGGAGCGGATTCGAGTCCGGGATCCGCAGGGCGCGCGGGCCGCCATGCAAAAAAATATCGAAGAGGGACGTCACAATATCGGCATAGCGATCAAGGATGCGCTGGCCAGAGCTTACTTGAAGAACACCTAAAGGGCGCTGTGTAATCCCGCCAATCAGGTGGTCCCCGTCGCGCCTTGGACTGAGTGACGCCGGGTGGCGCAGTGACGACACTCTGTCCCCCCCTCCCCCCTTTTGCAGACGATCGACATTTTTCATGCCCGTGAGAATGAGCACAAGCAGGACGTCCAAGTAGATTGAACTTGGTAGACCTGATTGTATACAATCAAAAAATGGCCGCCGCCGGAAAGACAATCGGTTGTTTGTCCGCGCATGATGACATCCGGCTTGGAATTGTTTCCTGAGACTCGGAGTCCCGAAAGAGCAGCATGATTCGAAACGATCAAATGGCGGAGGGAGAATCATCCAACCTTAGTTCGTCGATTGTGGCCACCCTGAAAGAACAGATCCTTCACTGGCACTACCCGCCCGAACATCGGCTGACCGAAGTCGAACTCTGCAAGACATTCAACGTGAGTCGGAGTCCTGTCCGGGAAGCGCTCCGTGTCCTGGCAACCGATGGATTCGTGAAAAAATTGCCGAATCGTGGCTACGTGGTCAGGCAGCATAACATCGACGAAATCGAGGAGCTCTACGAGGTTCGCGTAGCATTGGAACTGTATGCCGTTGAATGCTTGGCGAGAAAGGGTCCGCTCAATGAGAATGCCAAGGAAGACTTGGTGAAGCTGAAGAGGACATGGACCGACCTACTGAACGGATCTTCCAAGAAAGCCGAGGAACTCGCCAGACTCGACACTCTGTTTCACGAGACGCTCGCCCATGCGGCAGGGAACAAGACGCTCTTGCGGCACCTTCGCACCATCAACGAGCGCTTGATGCTGTTTCGCATGATCGATTTCGACAAGCCGGATCGAGCCAAAAGCACATGCCATCAACATCTTAAAATCCTAAAATGCATAACAGCCAAGGATGCGCCTGGAGCACGGGCGGCAATGCAACAAAACATCGATGAGGGACGCAACAACGTCCATACCGCGATCAAGGACGCATTAGCCAAAGCCTACTCGATGAAAAGCTCATGAGCGCCCCGTAATTTCTGGACGATGGGGTATCCATCGTGCGTTTTCAGGCCCTTTCGGTCGGTATTCAGGTACCGCGCCATCCTTTCAGCGGAACCGTGCACAGTGTGTTCCGCCAGGCCTGCAATCTGTGGCTCGAGCCTGATACACTTCTGACCTTACTTCCATGCCGGAAAGGTAATGTCCCTCACGGCATTCGCCTAGACACCCCATCTCATTTTGTCTTCCCGCATGCCGTTCGAGTCGGACGATCGGCCGCATGTCGGGGAGGAATTCTCCGCATCGACGGAGCTGATTGTTCCGTCGATCTGCGGCCTGCGCGTCCCTGGCACATCGATCTCAACGAGTTGCCCATCGATCTTGGCCGACCCACGCAGGCTCGATCCTGGGCCGTGGCTTGGTCTGAATTGAACAGGCATTGCCACACATACGGCATATCGGAGAATCTGGGAACCTTTTCCCTATCAGAAAGACGACCTGCCACTTCGGCGGTCTCGGAGATTCTTCTCCGACAGGGCGCTCACACGATCCCGTCGCTTCTACAAGCGACGCGCCGCCTTCAAGTAGGAGATGCCATGATCTCCGTTAAAGCGCTAATCGGCCTTGGGCACGGCCTTACGCCATCGGGCGATGATTTTCTCGTAGGTTACATGGCTGGACTATGGTGCACGGCTGGGAGCCACCCATCTCGGATGCGATTTCTGACGGCTTTAGGATCGGAGCTGTCGAAAGTGTCACGGAACACCAATGAGATCAGCTGCGCCTATCTCCGGTCCGCATCCAAAGGCCATGTCTCTGAACCGATCGCGCAGTTGGCGCAGCAGCTGTCCCAGGCGAACGATATGAACGGCGTCAGGGCAGCCGCGCAAACCGCTCTACAGGTCGGGCATACGTCCGGCCGCGACGGTGTGTCGGGGATGTTATTGGGCTGTCTTGTTTGGCAGGAGCTGTCTCCTCATTTGATTTGCGGCGGCCTTCTTCGTTTGTCTGTTCTCTGCGATTCAATGGCCCGACGATGAAACCAGAGTCGAACGATGCAAGAGGCGCAGATGACGGCCGGTCCTCGGTTGATTCGGCCTATGACTTAAAACCCGCGCTTTGCTCTTGACTTGGTATACAATTTTGTGTTCAAGTTCCATTCGACGGTCCGAGAAGTCAGGCATTCAGGTCGGTAGCACTTTTCAACCGATCGGTTCTCTCGTCTAAGACGAGACATCGCGCCGCAGGATTTGCCGTTCGCCACATAAGCCATCGGCGGGAGGTCGACCCACCCGCCTGACGTTGAACGCCGCGAGCCAACCCAGGCAAAGGCGTCAATGGGAGACCCTCTACATGGCCAGGGCGACAAAAATAATCCGGAATTTCTACCGCGATTCCGTCTCGCTAATGCAGCTTTCCTCCTCGTTTGCCAAGCTGCCCGGCGTGGAACAAGCGTCGGCCGTGATGGCCTCTGCCAATAACATCAGTCTCCTCCAAGAGGCCGGCTTGCTGGCCGAATCGATTGAAGCCTCCGCCAACGACCTCTTGATTGCCCTTCAAGGAGAAGCCGATGCGCTGGAATCGGCGCTTGCCGCGGCGGAATCCTCGCTGAAACAACCTTCCCCTTCATCGACCGGCAGTGAACAATCCCGCGGCATTGCTCCCCGCAGCATCGAGATGGGACTCGGAAACCTCGTCGACGCAAACCTCGCCCTGATCTCCACGCCTGGCGAGTACGCGGCGGCGGAGGCCTTCAAGGCGTTGAGTCTCGGCCTCAATGTCATGCTCTTCAGCGACAACGTCGGGCTTGAGGACGAGATCGCGCTCAAACGGTTCGCCCAGGAACGCGATCTCATTGTCATGGGCCCGGACTGCGGAACCGCCATTATCAACGGCATCCCGCTTGCGTTCGCGAATGTGGTGCGTCGCGGAGTCATCGGTGTCGTTGCCGCATCCGGCACCGGTCTCCAACAGGTCACCTGCCTGGTCGATCGATGGGGCGGCGGCATCTCGCAGGCGATCGGAACGGGCGGGCACGATCTGCGCCGCGAGGTCGGCGGTATTTCCATGCTTCAGGGCCTCAAGGCGCTGGCGGCTGATCCCTCCACCTCCGTGATTGTGCTCATTTCCAAACCTCCGTCGCCGGAAGTAGCCGCCAAGGTACTGGAGGCGGCCGGCGTCGCGGGGAAGGCGGTGGTGGTCAATTTTCTTGGCGCCGACCCCGATCAGGCACGACGCAAGAATATGTACCCCGCCGCCACACTCGAGGATGCGGCGGCGGCGGCGGTGGCGCTCGCCGACGGCAAAACTCCGGAAGCCAGGAGAGCGAGCGTGCCTCCTCTTTCCACCACGCTCCTCGCTCCGCGGCAGCGATACGTTCGGGGCCTCTATAGCGGCGGCACCTTTTGCTACGAGGCGTCGCTCCTCCTGAAAAAAGAACTGGGGCAGATCAATTCCAACACGCCCGTGGAGCCGGAGGATCGTTTAAGCGATGTCTGGATCAGTCGAAACCACACGGTCATCGATCTGGGCGACGATCTCTTCACGCGCGGGCGACCCCATCCCATGATCGACCACCGGCTCCGAAATGAGCGGTTGATCAGGGAAGCAAGCGATCCCGAGGTGGCAGTGCTCATCCTGGACATTGTCCTTGGCTACGGATCTCACCCCGATCCTGCCGCTGAAATGATCCCGGCGATTCAGAAGGCGCGTGATCTTGCCGCCGAAGCAGGCAGACATCTGGTCATCGTGGGATTCGTCTGCGGCACGGCTGCAGACCCGCAGAATCTGTCCAAGCAGGAGACGGCTCTTCGAGAGGCCGGGGTCATCCTTGCGGAGAGCAATGCTCAGGCTGTGCGCATGGCTGCCTCCGTGGTCCGGGAGGTCGGCGTCGTCGGAGAACGATTGTGATACAAGCGTTGTTTCAGGAGAAGCTCCATGTCTTGAATGTCGGTCTATCTTCCTTCGCCGATTCCATCACGAGGGCGGGAGGATCGGTGCTCCAGATTGAATGGGCTCCGCCCGCTCAGGGAGAGCAGGAGGCCGGTCGTGCGTTGGCCCGGTTGATCAATCTACTCTCTGTCGAAACCGCCAACCGGACCGCGTTCGATGCCTATCAATCAGCCCAGCCGGTGTTGAACGGCGTGGGCACCGCCGGCCAGGTGTTGCCCCACATCACGGAGCGGATGATCCTGCACAGTGGTCCTCCCATTGCGTGGAAGGAGATGTGCGGCCCCATGAAGGGAGCCATCGTCGGGGCGATTCTCTATGAAGGCTGGGCGGAGAGTCTCGCCGAGGCGGAAGCCATGGCCTCCGGCGGTGACATTGCGTTCGAGCCGTGCCACCACCACAATGCCGTCGGCCCGATGGCCGGGATCATCAGCCCATCCATGCCGGTCTGGATGGTGACCAATACGACCAACGGGAATCAGGCGTTCAGCAACTTGAACGAGGGCCTCGGCAAGGCGCTCCGGTTCGGCGCCAATGGTCCGGACGTGATCACCCGTCTCACATGGATGGGGCAGGTACTCGCGCCGACCCTGCGAGCCGGCATCGAGCTCCTAGGCGGGGTAGACCTCAAGCCCATGATGGCGCAGGCTCTCCACATGGGCGACGAGGTGCATAATCGTAACGCCGCTGCCTCCTCGTTGTTTCTGAAACGCCTCATCTCAGCCTTGTTGAAGACACGCGCCTCCGCTGCCGACATCGCGGCGGTCGTCGAGTTCATCGCCGGCAACGACCACTTCTTCCTGAATCTGTCCATGGCGGCTTGCAAAGCCATGACCGACGCCGCTCATGGCGTTCCGGGCAGCAGCATGGTCACAGCCATGGCCCGTAACGGAGTCGAGTTCGGCATCAGGGTCAGCGGCACAGGGAACGGGTGGTTTACGGCACCCGCGCCGATCGTCGATGGACTCTTCTTTCCCGGTTACACCACGGCCGATGCCGCGCCTGATTTAGGAGACAGCGCCATCACCGAAACCGCCGGTGTCGGCGGATTCGCCATGGCGGCATCCCCGGCCATCGTCAAGTTCGTCGGCGGCACGCCGCAGGACGCGATCGACAACACCATGGCCATGACGCATATCACCGTCGGCCGCAACAATGCCTTCACGCTGCCGGCGCTGAACTTTGCCGGCTCACCGGCGGGCATCGACATCCGGAAGGTCGTCGATACCGGCATTCAACCGATCATCAACACAGGGATCGCCCATCGCGAGGCAGGGATCGAACAAATCGGAGCGGGGATCACCCGCGCTCCCCTCGCCTGTTTCACGCAGGCGGTGTCGGCGTTGGCCAAGATGATGAGCGCGACGTGACGCGCTCGAAGGACTCCTATGGGATCGTCTAACAAACTTGCCGTCGTGGCTGTCGGAGGCAACGCGTTGATCCGCGACAAGAATCACGAATCGATTCCGGATCAAAGTCGAGAGGCGGCCGTCACGACGCATCACATCGCGGACATGATCGCAGCCGGGTGGAATGTCGTCATCACCCATGGGACCGGTCCTCAGGTCGGCTTCATTCTCCGCCGTTCTGAATTGGCCCTGGAAGAAGTTCCTCCCGTGCCGATGGACTATGCCGATGCCGACCTGCAGGGCGGCATCGGATACATGTTTCTCAAAGCCCTCTACAACGAATTCCGCGTACAGAAGATCGATCGGAAGGCGGTGGCCATCATCACGCAGACCTTGGTGGATCGAAACGATCCGGCATTTGCCGATCCCTCCAAACCGATTGGATCGCACATGGACGAAGAGACGGCGCAGCGACTTGCCCGCCGCCAGGGATGGATCGTCAAGGACGATGCAGGGCGCGGATGGCGGCGGGTGGTGCCGTCGCCGCAGCCGAAGACGATCGTCGAGCTGGCGGCCATCAACCTCTTGGCCCGATCGGGGTTCGTCGTGATCGCCTGTGGGGGCGGGGGGATTCCCGTGATTCAAGACGAAGACGGAAGCCTGATCGGCGTCGAAGCCGTCATCGACAAGGACTTGGCATCAAGCCTGCTGGCCCGTGGCATCGGGGCTGATTTGTTGCTGGTCTCCACAGGAGTCGAGAAGGTGGCCATCAACTTCAATACGCCGGACCGGCGATGGCTGGACCGCATGACCGTGGCTGAAGCGAAGAAACATTATGCGGACAATCAATTCGACAGAGGCAGCATGGGACCGAAGATTCAGGCGGTGATCGACTTCATAGAAGGGGGTGGGCAGACCGGATTGATCACCAATCCCGAGAATATCGGTCGCGCCCTTGCCGGCGAAACGGGAACATTTATTGTGAAGTAGGTGTACCGCCACACATCTCACCCTGAGGGAGGACCCTATGTCCGAATCACGCAAACTGACGAGACGCCAAGTGCTACAGGGGACCGCAGCCGCCGGGGCGCTGGGCATGTTGGGCAATGTGGAGTGGATCGGCCAAGCCTGGGGCGCATCGGACAAGGTGAAGATGGGCTTCATCTTTGTAGGCCCGCGAGACGACTATGGGTACAACCAGGCACATTTCGAGGGGAAAGCGGCGGTCGCCAAACTTGATTGGGTGAAGGCCTTCGATGAGGAAAAGGTGCCCGAAACCATCGAGGTCCAGAAAACCATGGAAAGCATGGTCAAACTGGACGGGGCTCAGGTGCTCTTCCCCACGTCGTTCGGATATTTCGATCCTCACATCCTGAAGGTTGCGCCGCAATTTCCCAACATCCGGTTTTTGCATTGTGGCGGGCTGTACCAGGACGGCAAACACCCCAAGAACGTCGGAAGTTACTTTGGCTTCATCGATGAGTCGCAATATATCGCCGGCATCGTGGCGGGCGGGATGAGCAAGAGCGGGAAGCTGGGGTTTGTCGCCGCGAAGCCTATTCCACAAGTGTTGCGCAACATCAACAACTATACCCTCGGCGCCCGCAGCGTCAGGCCCAACTGTACGACCCATGTGATTTTCACCGGCGACTGGTCGCTGCCGGTCCGCGAAGCGGAAGCCACGAACAGCTTGGTCGACCAGGGCATTGATGTCATCACGTGCCACGTCGACAGCCCCAAGGTCGTCGTCACGACCGCCGAAAAACGAGGCATCTTTTGCACCGGATATCACTGCAACCAATCCAAACTTGCCCCGAAGGGGTATCTCACCGGAGCGGAATGGAATTGGGCCAAGGTCTACATGGATTATGCCGACCTGATTCGAAAAGGGCAGACGGTCCCCCATCTCATCCGGGGCGGTTTGAAGGAAGGAATCGTCAAGGTCTCCGAATACAACCAGGTGGTGACGGAAGCCGTCCGCAAACAAGCCGACGCGGCCAAAGACAAATTCATGAGCGGCGGGATGGTCGTGTACAAGGGCCCGATCAAGGACAATACCGGCCGCGTCGTCATTGCCGGAGGAAAGGAGCATGCCCAGACCGACATCTGGCTGGAAAGCATGGATTGGCTGGTCGAAGGAGTCATCGGTTCAACCAGGTCGTGAGCATCGCCGTGCCACAGACCTTGAACAAAGCGCTGGAACCGTTCCTCATCATCGTCGGATCCCTGACGGTCTCCATGGTGTTGTTCGGAATCTTTGTGGCGTCGGCCGGAGCCGATCCGTTCGAGGTCTATCAGACGATGTATCGCGCCGCCTTCGGCACCTCATTTTCCTGGCAGAACACATTGGTGCGAGCCGCGCCGTTGATGCTGACCGCCCTTTGCACCGCGCTGCCCGGGTATCTGGGCTTGATTATTATCGGAGGCGAAGGCGCCGTCGTCATGGGAGGCCTCTTCGCGGCCATTGCGGCTCTCACCATGCCGACAGCTCCACCCATGGTCGTGTTGACCGCCATGACGATGGCCGGCATGGCGGCGGGCGGTCTCTGGCTCGCGATAGGAGGAGCATTGCGGCACTATCGCGCCGTCAATGAAACCATCAGCAGCCTGTTGCTGAACTACATCGCCATCGCCCTGCTGAACCATCTTGTCACCAGCACCTTTCGTGATCCGGAAAGCCTCAATCATCCTTCGACCCATCATATCGGCGAGGCCAATATGATCGGCGTCATTCCTGGAACAGATCTTCACTGGGGATTGGTGTTCGGTATCGTGGCTTGTGTCCTCGCCTGGTTTCTCATGCATCACACCGTCTTCGGCTTCGCGTCTCAGATCGCCGGGGGCAATGTCCGTGCGGCCCGGATCGCGGGCCTGCCGGTCGGGCGGCTGATCATGATCATCTGTTGCGTGGCGGGGGCGGCAGGTGGGCTCGCGGGCATGCTGGAAGTGGCGGCCATCCACGGCAGGGCCAATGATACTCTCAATGCCAATTATGGGTATGCCGGCATTCTCGTCGCATTTGTGGCGCGGAACAATCCATTGGCCATCATTCCTGTCGCCGTCTTGTTGGGAGGCATTCGCGCCAGCAGCGGGTTATTGCAGCGCACGCATGAACTGCCCGATGCGACCGTGCTCGTCATGCAGGGAATCATTTTCCTCGTCATCCTCTTCAGCGAAACCCTGTACGGTCGTTTTGCGAAATTACAGAAACAAGGAGCCTCCTGATGGAAGTCGGATGGTGGGGAGTGCTGATCGCGGTGCTGGGCGGAGCGATTCGAATCGGGACGCCGTTTCTGTTTGTGTCGTTGGGCGAATGTTTGACCGAGAAGAGCGGCCGCATCAATTTGGGCCTGGAAGGCACACTAGTCATGGGCGCGATGACAGGCTATGCCGTCTCGCTGCACAGCGGGTCTCCCTGGCTGGGAGTCCTGTGTGCCGGATTGGCCGGCATGGTGCTCGGCGCCCTGCACAGCTGGCTCTGCAGCTTCAAGCGAGTCAACGATATCGCGGTGGGTATCGCGATGATGCTGTTCGGCACGGGGTTGGCCTTCTTTCTGGGAAAGCCGTATATCCAACCCTCCGCTCCCCGATTGCCCTCCATCGATCTCGGAGGCTGGAGCGAGGTGCCTCAGATCCAGGCGGCCTTGCAGATCAACGCCTTGTTTCTGGTGGGAATCGTCGCGGCTGTCTTGCTTGGGTGGATGCTGAAAAATACAGCCTGGGGGCTGAAAGTCCGGGTCGTCGGCGAAAGCGCGGATGCGGCGCGCGCCCTGGGATTGCCGGTTGATCGGATACGGATCCTCAGTACGGCTCAAGGAGGATTTTTAGCCGGAATCGGCGGGTCCTATCTCTCCCTCTATTATCCATTCAACTGGAGCGAAGGCCTTTCGAGCGGGCAGGGGCTGATGGCGGTGGCATTGGTGATCTTTGCCCGTTGGCAGCCGGTGGGTTGTCTCTGGGTTTCACTCTTGTGGGGAGGGGCAGCTGCGTTGGGGCCATCCTTGCAATCCGTGGGAGTCACCGGCGGATATTATATCTTCAACGCGATCCCTTACATCATGACGCTGGCAGTGATGATCATCACCTGCTCCCCCCGACGCACTCTCGTGGGAGTACCGCACGAACTCACAGTGACCCGCTGAATGGTGATACAGGATGAATCGTGAACATCAAACCTAAAGATCCATCAGAGGTGAGCCATGAGTAGGTATGTCGCATCCGATCCCTATCCCTATCCATACAATGGAGATCTGCGGCCGGACAATTCGGTCTTTCTCATCATCGACATGCAGACGGATTTTTGCGGCAAGGGCGGCTATGTCGACAAGATGGGCTACGACATTTCTCTCACCCGCGCCCCCATCGCGCATATCCTCAAAGTGCTCTCGAAAGCCAGAACCATCGGCATGCATGTCTTCCACACCAGGGAAGGCCACCGGCCGGACTTGGCGGATCTCCCGGACAATAAGCGGTGGCGCAGCCGGAGAATCGGAGCCGGCATCGGAGATCCCGGTCCTTGTGGGAAAATCCTGGTTCGAGGAGAGCCGGGATGGGAGATCATTCCTGAACTCGCTCCTAAGCCGGGCGAACCGATCATCGATAAGCCGGGCAAAGGTTCGTTCTGGGCGACCGATTTGGAAATGTTGTTGCGGCTTCGCGGCATCCAGAATGTGATTTTGGCGGGAATCACCACCGATGTGTGCGTGCATACCACCATGCGCGAAGCGAATGATCGCGGTTTTGAATGTCTCTTGCTGGAAGATTGTTGCGGCGCAACTGATGTGGGGAATCACCAGGCTGCGATAAAAATGGTCACCATGCAGGGCGGCGTGTTCGGCGCCGTGGCAAAATCGGATTCCCTATTGGAGGCGCTGTCATGACGGATGGAGTTCCTCCCGATTTACAAGCGTTGGGGATTACCAAACGTTTTGGGCCGCTCACAGCCTTGAAGGACGTGAACTTTCACTTGCGGTCGAGCCAGTTCCACGCGCTGCTCGGTGAAAACGGCGCGGGCAAGAGCACCCTGGTCAAATGCATCATGGGATATTACCACCCTGATGAGGGAAAACTGTTGTTGGATCAGCAGCCGGTCACGATTCGCAGCCCACGCGACGCACAAACCTTCGGGATCGGCATGGTGTATCAACAATTCACCCTCATCCCCAACATGACGGTCCTCGAGAATCTGGTGATCTCCAAGGCCAAGTTGGACTCCGTCATCGATTGGGAGAAAGAAGAGCATCAGCTGACAGGGTTCATGGACAAAATGCCGTTCAAGGTGTCGCTCGCCGCTCGCGTCAGTTCGCTCGCCGCGGGCGAAAAACAAAAGGTGGAAATCCTCAAACAACTCGCGCTGCGGAACCGCATCCTTATTCTGGACGAACCAACCTCGGTCCTGACGCCACACGAAGCGGATGAAGTCCTAGGCCATCTTCGAGCCATGACCCTGGCGCGACAATTGAGCGTCCTGATCATTACCCATAAGCTTCGCGAGGTGGCGGCATTCGCCGACGAAGTGACCGTCCTTCGCAAGGGGCGATTCGTGGGTTCCGGGAACGTCTCCGAGCTGAAAGTCTCGCAGATGGCGGAGATGATGGTGGGCTCGGAAGTGACGGTGAAGCCGAAGCAACGGACCGTCCCGTTAAGGAAAGTTCCGAAGCTGGTCCTGCGCGATATCCGTGTCAAGGATGATATCGGTGTGGAAGTCGTGCGGGGCCTGCATCTCACCATCCATGAAGGCGAGATCGTCGGAGTGGCCGGGGTCTCGGGCAACGGCCAGCGAGAACTGGTCGAGATCCTGTCGGGACAACGCCAGGCCGCTTCCGGCACGATCCACGTGCAGGATCAGCCGTTTCAGCCGACCCGCGAGAAGATCATGCGACACAAGATTTTTTGCCTGCCGGAAGAACCGCTCCAGAACACGTGCGTCGGACGCATGACGGTGGCGGAGAACCTGGCCTTTCGCAATTTCGATCTTGCGCCTCACGCGGTGGGCGGCTGGCTCATCAGTCGCCCCGCGCTGCGCCGAAGCGCGTTCGGACTCATCGAGCGCTACAACATCAAACCACCCTATCCCGACACGCCCATTCAGTCGCTCTCGGGGGGCAACGTGCAGCGCGCGGTCTTGGCGCGTGAACTATCGGCGGAGGTGGAGATTCTGATCATCGCCAACCCCTGTTTCGGGCTGGACTTTCTGGCCATGGAGGAAATCCGCCTGCAGATCGTCGCCGCGCGCAATCGCGGGACGGCCGTGCTGCTGGTCAGCGAAGATCTCGACGAGATATTGGAGCTATCCGATCGCACGGTGGTGATGTTCAACGGTCGACTGGTCTACGAAACCATGTCGTCCGGCGCGGATCTGGGGATCATCGGGCGACACATGGCAGGACATACGACATGAATACCGTCGTCGCTTCTCCCTATCCTTATCCATTGCCCGTGAGAGACTCGGGCGATCGCGTGGCATTGGTGATCATCGATATGCAGCGCGATTTCGTCGAGCCGGGCGGATTCGGCGCGGCGCTTGGGAATAAGGTCGAGCATCTGCAAAAAATCGTGCCGACCGTCGCGAAACTCCTCAAGACCTTTCGTGAGTTGGGATTGCCCGTGATTCACACGAGGGAAGGCCATCGCCCCGATCTCTCGGATTGTCCATCCGCCAAGAAACGGCGCGGACATTCCACGCTCCGCATCGGCGATCCCGGTCCGATGGGACGCATTCTGGTCTTGGGAGAGCCGGGAAGCGATATCGTCCCGGAATTGCGTCCGGAGGCCGGCGAACTCGTCATCGACAAGCCGGGCAAGGGGGCCTTCTACGCCACCGATTTACAGGAGCGCCTGACGACGCTCGGCATCACGCACTTGGTGTTTACCGGCGTGACGACGGAAGTCTGCGTGCAAACCAGCATGAGAGAGGCCAACGACCGGGGATTTGAATGTCTCCTGATCGAGGATGGGACGGAAAGCTATTTCCCCGAGTTTAAACAGGCCACAGTCCGCATGATTCAATCCCAAGGCGGCATTGTCGGCTGGGTCACTTCGGCTGATCGTCTCATCGAATCTCTTCGGCAGGCCTACGCAGGGAGCGCCTCGTGAATCAGAGCGACGTGCTGCTCGCGGTCAACGGCACGCTGATGCGAGGACTCGAGCTCAACCCAAACATGGTAGCCGCCAAGGCAACGTTCGTCCGGGAGACGATGACCGAGCCGGCCTATCGCCTCTGGACGATCAACGACGAGCATCCCGCCATGCTGCGTGTCACCGACGGGACCGGCGTCAAGGTGGCGGTTGAAGTCTGGTCGGTACCTGTCACGGGGTTGGCGGGGATCTTGCTGAACGAACCCCCCGGTCTGTGCATCGGGAAAGTGCGTCTGGAAGACGGAGGCATTGTCTTGGGCGTGTTGGGTGAGCCGGCGCTCGTCGAAGGTCATCGGGAGATCACCGCCTACGGCGGCTGGCGGTCATATATAGCCCGGCATCCCCGTTAGGGCTTCTCAAAGAAAAATCTCGCATGCCCGTATGATAGATACGGTACGAGGAAATGGATTGTGCTGTGTATCCCCGAAGGGCCAGAGAGTCGGAAGGAGGCAGCCACCGACTCCCTGGGCAGGTCTGGAAGAAGAGTGCGCAACTGCCAGACCCGTTTCCTTTGATTGTTCAGCAAGTGCCGCGCTACGGGACCGATCGCGCTTGTCCGACCCTCTTCGCGTTTCGTACGTTGAGCCTCGGAGTGACGCAAGAACGCCGGCGGCGGACTTTTTCACCATCCTGTTAGACATCGTCGACAAAAAATGAGCCGGGGCGGAGGTAGACGGAGGCAACACCTGCGCCCCGGGTCGGTCCGAGCGAGGGGGAGGCTCGACCGGACAGCGATAGCTCGGTACTTTTCGAATGGGCTTGGATGACTCGCTACTTCCTTCCATTTCCTGTTTCGCGTGGATGGACCTGAGCCGGGCTTCCCTGGGAACGGAATGCCGCGTCCCGATCCTCCGGGGAGAGGCAGGCCGCCGCTCCTGAAATATCATTTCATTGTTCCGATGGACTGACAGATGGATCGAGATGACTCAGACAGAATACGTTCCGGAAAAACGAGACGAACCGGATCGGCAGACCGGCCATCGACTCGATACAGAGCACGGAACGTGTCCCACCTGAATCATCCGAGCGCCAAAACAGGCGGAGCGCGAGCGGGTCGTGAAATAGAGTGATCAACCGAATGCGAACAGGCGATGGACAGTGCCTCCGAGGCTACGACGAGACCGACCAACACAATGGGCGCCGACGCCATTGGCCCAGCCTGTGAGGCCATCTGGCAAGACCAGGTACAGAGCGGTGAATGGGCAGACTCCTGTGAATGGTGATGGGACCCGGACGGCGCGACAGGCATGGAGGCGCACCCTGCCGCCGGCACAACCAGTCCCACATACACCAAGATGGTCAGGCCAACGACGGAACGGCGGAACCGGATAACCCGATATGCGCTGATAGTCTGTCCCTTCATGGCCTTTCTACTTACGCTTTTGTCCTCCATTCGTCCACTGACGCCTGCTCCAGTTGCAACAGAAACTGCGGCGCAATCCACTCCATGCGAAGCGAGCCTTCACATAGATCGGTCATCCATTCCCCGCACAACTCGCGAAGCGCGGAGTCAGCTCCGCTTAGTTGGATTGCGCGGCATGCGCGGCCAGATCCACGCCTGCGGCAAAAACGTTCATTAATAAGGCGGGTTAGGGAGCAGTCTGCACCAAGTCTTGGCAAAACCTGTCGACTGTGCGCTCGAAGAGGAACAGCGCCGTGTCTTCGAGCGAGGCAGCCAAAGCTGCTGCGGCAGCGACGCGGACTTGCTGGGCGGATACGCCGAAGCGCTCCGCGATCCAGGCCGCGTCGGCAAGATCCTCATCGGTGCCGCGGCGGAGTTTGGCAACGATGAAATCCACCGGATCCAAGAGGGACACCCGGACTTTCGATTCGTCGATCATGACCGTGGCGCGATCACGATACCCAGGCGGCATCGCCACCACCGACCAGCCAGACAGACTTTGCCCTAGATTAGCGGGAATGTTGTGGCGGCTCAAAAACGCCTTTAAGGACCGGACGCCGTCACGGAGTTCGCCGTCTATGTCGATCGTTGCGCGGGAGGGATGGCCGTATGCCAGCATAGCCATGCCGCCGATCAAGACTAAATCGACCGCATGTCCTGTCTCATCGACATATTCCCGGAGCAATGCGCGCAGGCGGTCAAGCGTGAGCATGGGCAAATTCGAGAGCCTCCGCAAGCTGACGATGGAGCCGCTCATCGATGGGGCCATGGTCTTCTGGAAGCGGGGCGCGTGATACAAGCCCGGAGACGAGGGTGCGATATCTCGTGTGCCACCGGCATGCCGTCTCATACGCTTCCCGAACCAACGGCTGGCGCAGGGCTGTCCACTCGATGGAATCATTCACCAAAATTTCAAGCCAGAGAATGCGAGCGATTCGCGGATGACACAGCGCCTCATCGAGGGACGCCACTCCAAGATAGGCCGGCAGCAGCTTCAGCAAAGGCGGAGCGGGTGTCGTAGACATGGGTGGGAATTCTACACCGGTTCCGCCACGTTGCCAACTCGAACGAACGAGGCAGGACGGATACCTCATACATCCGGTCAGAAGGCGTCCATTGCTTGATCGATGTTTTCAGTTGGTCTCATACCATGTCACCCTCCACGGCCGTGAGGCTGAGCGTTTCTCAAACTCCAACAAAAAGCCGGCCGACGAGACCCTCCTGCCGCAAACCGATCACAACACGGTTCACCGACCCATAGAATGCCGCCCCGGAAAATTCATTCCCAGAGGCTCAACAGGGTGAGAGACACATCGTCCACACATGGCATCGACGTTGACTGCCGACACCGCTCACCAACCTTGGAGTGATCGACCGCTATGTGAGCGGGCGCTGCGAGGCTTCCGTCCTGCGTGGCGCCCACGCAATGTAGATCGATCAATGCCGACACCGTATTGCTGAAGATTCTCAAACTGCCGGCGCCCAAGCGCGTTCCGCCCAGTCGTCCGGCCTCGACCCAGCGATACACCGTCCAGCGACTCACATTGAGAATCTTCGCGGCTTCGTCCACGCGGAGCAGTCTTTTATGCTGCAAGGTACTGATTGCATTCATGATCAATTCCTCCATCTCTGTCTTGAATAGTGACCTGCGACAATCGGGAAGTCGTTTGCCGGTTTCGCCCCACCCTTCCTTCGCCGTTCACAATGGCAAGAGAAAAGACCGACGCACTCATCCGAGTCAACGACTGCTTGACTCAGACAGCATTCACGATGTGTCGCGATTGAAACGACCTCAAACTACGCATCAAGAGAACGGCATCCTCGGGAACGAGCGATACGTTCGATCTTGCTGCCTATCCGCGCGAGAGAAATACCGCGCTTGGAGGCGCCCGAGGATGACGTGTCGGAGAAGCAGATGAGAGGAAATGTGTGTCAGGAACCGAGATTTGTTGTTCGACAATGGGCCGGGAGACCGCCACCGGCGGCTGCGCCACTGCGACGACATCCGACGTGGCCTGGCAAGCCCAGGCGCAATATGCGCTTTGGGGAGATGATTGTTCTTCACCGTGGTGATGATGCGCCTGAACTCTGTCGGCATGGGCCAGCGTGCAGCCGACAGTCATCACGACCAGTGCCACGTACATCAGCACGACACACCCGGCGATGGAAATGCAAAAAGAAGTCCGGCAGAAGCGTTTCATGTTCGTATAATGTCTACCACCAGGTTGCCGTAGCGTTCTTGGAGACAACTACTCCTATGGCCTTGTACAGGAACGCTCGCCGGCTGTCTACCTACAGGTGCTCACGCATGCTACAGATGTGACCTGCCGCCCCTAGGGCCGTCCGGCATGTTGGCGGCATCTCGTCCAATACAGAGGAACGCCACCATGAGTCCCACCACCGTATGAGTGAGCGCGTCATGCAGCGATCTCTTGCCCCATCGCACTAAAAGAGTCCCAACGTCACACCGCCGTAGATCGCCCGTCCATAGCCGGCGAAGAAGATCTGTTGTCCGGCGGCAGCCGCATGCGTTTCCCCGCCGATCACCTGTCCGGAGGCGGCATACTTCGTATCGGCGATGTTATCGACTTCGATAAACAGCTTGGCGAATCGGAACCATGACGATTTTGCAGTCTCGATGTTCTTGTACACATTCACGTTCCCGATCACGTAGGAAGGAAATCCGAACGTGTTGCTGTTGTTCAAGAAATAACTATTGGAATAGTTGCCTTCCACCCACGCGCCCAATCCCAACGGCGCATGATAGTATTCCAACTTGCCGTTCAAGATGTCGGTCGGCACATTGGGCACCTGCTTGCCGTCGCGGACAAGGAACCCGGCGGCGGTCCGGTCGGAGAAATTGATGTACTCGGAATCAATGTGGGTGTAAGCGCCGGCTATCCGCAGACCCGCCACCGGCCTCCAATCGGCGAACACTTCGACACCGCGGTATCTGGAAGAGTCCGCATTGACCGACGCGGCGAGATTTCCCGTCACCACCTGCGTGATGACTTCGTCTTTGTAAAAGGTGTAAAACGCGGCGACGTGGACCAGCAACGTCGGATGCAGCCTCGCCTCCGTGCCGATTTCCAAGTTCAGGTTCTTCTGTGGCTTCAGGCTGAAGTTGGTCCCGGGTTGTCCCGTAACGGGATCCCGCAGGAGATTGCCGAATTGGGGGATGCCGTAGCCGGTCGACGCTCTGATCCAATGGCGATAGTCCGGTGATGGTTTCCAGGTGATCGATCCCTCCGGCGCCCAGTTGGAAAAGGTGCGATTCGCGCTCGCGCGTGAAGCCAACGCACCGGTCGCTGGATCGTAGTTCGTCGCATGCACGCTGAGACGGGACTGTTCGAAGCCGAGCCCGACCGCCAAGATCCAGTTCGGGTAAAATTCCAGTTCCTCCCGGATACGGCCGCCGATGTTGAAAATGGTCCCTCGGCTGTTCTGGATCAGCGCTCCTTTGGTTCCGAAGCCGTCCGCCAAATTTTGGAAGGTGTTGCCCTTCTGCTCCATCTGATTCACGAAAAAACCGACGTAGCTCCTCAACGGCATGGTTCCCAGCCGGCCATCGTGTCGCAAATCGGCGTAGCTCTTGTAATTCGGGTTGGTGTTCTCGCCGATCGTCGAAAATGACTGTTGGATGTCTTTGACGTCGTAGTCGGCTTCCACCGTCACGACCGTATCGGCATTGATCTGCCGCTCATAGATCCCTCCGATAAGAGTGCGCCGATCGACCCGGCTCTGATTGAGCAAAAGGGCATCGGCACAGCCGCCGTTGAAGGTGCCGGGCGCGCAGATTGTTTGCGCGCCGCCGGCCTGCCGGTCGTCGGCAAAGAATTGTCCCTGCGTGAGTCTGGTCGGCACCTTCGTATTGAGCCAGTTGGTGATCGCCTTGAAATAGAAATTCTGCCGATCATCGATCTTGTAACGAATGTTAAAATTGAGAGTCTGCGTGTTGTAATTACTGTGTTGGATATAGCCGTCCTCCGCGACATGACTCCCGAACATCGAGATATCGAACCGATCGGTTTCTTGACCGATCGCGACACCGTACTTCTGATATCCATAGGATCCGCCCGAAAAGAACGTTTCCAATCCTCGAATGTCGCTCCCTCGTCTGGTTCGGAAATGAACCATTCCACCCAAGGCATAGTTATCATACAAGGACGAGGACGCCCCTCGAATGACTTCGACGCCGCGCATGAACCACGGATCATGAATGTCGAGCCGTGAGAGGCCGTCGGATTGAGTCTGAACGAATCCGTCTTCGTAGACCTTGATGTCTCGAATCGCGAAGGTCGTCTTGGCGCCCTGCCCGCGGATCATGATGCTGAAATCGCGAGGCCCGTTCGCCTGGCGCAAGACGACCCCGGGAAGCGATTCCATGGATTCTTTCATGGTTCTCGTCGGCTGGGATTCGGTTTCGGAAGGAACCGTCGCCGACAGCGAGACGCCTTCCGGTCGCTTCTGAAACCGCTTGCTGACGATGCTCATGTCGGACAGATCGAAATCCGGCTTGGCATCGGCCGCGGCTTCCGTCGCTGCTTCCCCAGGACCAGACTCGGCTGTCTCCTTGATAATCGGCGAGCGCTCGGCTTGGGGCTTTTCACTTTCTTTCTTCTGTTGCAGTTCTTCAAGCTCCTGCAGAATAGTCTTCAGCCGATCTCTCAGCTCTTTCTCTCTCGACATGGCCACCGGATCGGCGGGTGGAGCATCTTGCGCAAACACAGCCGCGCCTCCGATTGCGATCAACGCCAAGACTGCGACGGGAATCGCGGACCACTTTCGAAACGTTCGTGCATCGACAAACATAGCGGCTCACTCCCTCCATGTGGTTAAACGGATCTTCCGGCAGAGAATCCACCTAGGATCCCCTGTCATGACCGAATGAACAGAATGTAAAGTTAGATTGCGCTCAGCGAGGGTGGCGCGCGAGAACGAGAGATTTTCGTCAGAAGACGGGCTGATGGGGCCGCGCTCGCCACCCGCTGCATCGTGATCAAGAGAAGACCGGCAAGCACCGGCGCGGCAGCGTGAAGGCTGCTCATGGAGCTGGCCTGACAAGCCCAGGCACAGAATACGGAGTGCGCGGCATGGGGCGGGTCGTGATGCGCATGCGCGGGTTCGGTCTTCAGCATGAAGAGGCAGCCTGCTGTGCCCCACGCCAGCGCCGAGTAGAGCAGGACCATCCCAACCGCGACGACGGCACACCAACGCTTCATTTCATGCCTTCAAGAACATGCCGCACCAGGGCGACCGACTCTTCGCTGCCCCATGCCCGAGGTCCGACTGCGCGACCGATAGCCCGGCCGTCTTGCGTAAGCAGCACGGTGGTCGGCAAGCCGCGGACCATAAAGGATCGTGAAACATCTTCACGTTCATCGAACAGAACAGGCAGATCGATCCCCAGATGATGAAGAAACTGCTTGATGCCTTGTGGATGCATGTCCGTCGTGATGGTCACGACCTGAAACTGCGCGGGATCGAACCGCGATTGGAGTCCGGCGAGCGAAGGCATTTCCTCTTTACAAGGCCCGCACCACGTCGCCCAGAAGTTCAGGAGCACGACCTTCCCCGCCAGTTCTTCGGAGCGGATCGTTCCGCCATCGAGCCCCTGGAGATCAAACGCTGCGATCGGCTGACCAGCATGAATTCGAGTGACCCGCAGGGCCGCGAAAGGGTCGCTTGTTGCGGCCGCGGCATTATGGAACGAGCTACCGACTCCCAACAGAACCAGGCATCCTGCCGTCAGCCATCTCCGTAGCGCCGCGCGGATCTTACTGCCCATGGTCGTCGGTCCTCTCAAGTCCCTCGCTCTGTGGAGGGAACTGCAACGTTTGGGTCACAAGTCGATGGGCCGGCATGGCGTGTTCCTTCCAACCCATCACCACCGTTCCATGCCGATTGACCGCCACCGTCGGCGTCTGTCCATTTTTCTCGTTCAGCTTGATCGGCGCGTTGAACGACCGGCCACGATCGAGCGAAAAGCTGGCCACGACTTCCCGGCGAACAGGTGACTGTTCTTCCCAGACCACGGCAATCCGTCCTGCCGGATCGACCGCCATCTGCGGATGGTCGGGGAAGGTCCCCTTGGAACGGTTGAGCTGTTTCTTCGTTGAAAACGTCTTGCCCTGGTCGTCGGAATAGGCGAGGTAGATCGCGGGCGTCTCATCGGCCCCCTCCGTGTACCACGCCACGTACAGCCGCCCTTGCCGATCGACCGCGAGCGACGCCGGACGATGGGGGCAGGCCGGATACACCCATCGATCATTGCCGACCACGACCGAAGAAGAAAATGTTTCGCCGCCGTCCGTCGAGCGCGAGACGACGGTCTCGCGAATATGGCCTTCAAAAATCTTTCGCCACGCGACGTACACCACTCCGTCGGCGGATGTCGAGACCGCCGTCCTGCAGCAGACGCAGGTCTCGTCGTCGATCTTGAGGTTCTTCGCGATCGTGCGACCCTGATCCGTCGATCGTGCCACGAATGTTCCCGGTTCCTTTTTCCCTTCGCGGCCGTCGATCCAGGCCATGTGCACAACCCCATCCTGAGCGACCTGGACCGAGTCGAACGTGTGCTGCATGACTTGGCCGTCATCGTTCACGAGCACCGATGGCGCGAATGTCCGCCCTCCGTCGGTGGATCGACTGAGCCGCAGCTCGCCGGCGAACGGCTTCTCCGGCGTGATCTTCGGATGGGTCTGCGACCAGGTCACAAACACGTCGGTTCCGCGGACCGCCACGGCCGGAGATTCTTGACGATAATAGACATGCTCGATCGGCTGATTGACGGGGACGGGAGTTCCAAGGGGTCCACCGGCTTGTTCGGACCTTGCGAAGAAAATCGTGCGACTCTCTTTATCTTCTTCCACCCAGGCAGCCGAAACAAAACCCTGCTCATCAATCTGCACCGACGGGCCGACCACGCTTTTCACCTGGTGCACCGTCATCGTCTTGGGCCCCAGCCGGATGGCCGGCTCGAACGTCCCGGCCCACGCCGTGATCGCGACGAGCAATGGCGGCATCACAAGAAGTGCGGCAGCGAATCTCTTCATCGGTACCCCTTCATGATCATGAATCTATTCGAGTCCAGGACCTCAACATCTCTCACCCTTCAGTTTGCCAAGCTGTACACGATCGGAAGGCTCACGATGATCTGCGGCTTGCCGATCGCATGTTTCATATGGAGCGGACAGGCGAGTTTCACCGCCTCGATCGCCGCCGCATCGAGCGCGCTGTACCCGGAACTTTTCTGGACAAAGACGTCTGCCAAGTGGCCATCGGCACGGATGACGACCTTCACGATCACCTTTCCTTCCTGACTATTCATGCGGGCCGAATTCGGATAGCGCTTGAGCTCCGCCACCCGCCGCCAGAGCGACTCGGCCAGCCACTGATGATCGATTTTAGCTTCAGCGCTCGCTCCAGCAGACCTGATCACCTGTACCGGAGCGGCATCCACCCGATTATCCTGCGACGAAACGAGCGCGGGAGCCTCTTGAGTGCCAGGAGTTTCGGAGGCCGATTGAGGAGCTGGTGCGGCCGGCTCCTGCTGAACAGGGAGGGATTCGACCGGTTCGGGTGAAGCAGCCACGGCAACCGGTTCAGGCATCGGCTGAGCGATTTCGGCGATCGACCGCTCAACCGGCTCTTCACGTACCTGCGGACTCTCTACCTTTGATTCAATCGGTTGCACGGTTTCGATCGTCGGTCGTGATGGCTCGATCTTCCGCTCAATCGGCGTGACGGTCTGAGGCATCGCCGGCACCGATTTCGGTGGAGGTGGAGGCAGGACCTGAGCGGACGGTTGATGATGGGCCACAACCGACGGGACCCGCTCCGATTTCGATTCCGGTTTCGCCGCCTCTACCAATGCCACGTCCCACTGGAAGACTTCCTCAGGCAAGAGGGGTTGGACCTGCGTGACACACATCGCCGCCAACCCCACCGCGAGGCCATGCAAGGTCAGCGAGATTCCCCAGGCCGGGAAAAAGAACCGGTTGTCATCGACCGAGATCATCTCGCATGTCCTTCCGACGCGTCATAGACCGCCGCGCAATCTTCACGACACTCTCCTGGCAGGTCGCGGAACAACTCACTTTGGGCTCCAGCCCCGTCACAGATATTGAGGTGCACAGGATATCAACGCATCGCGCAGGATGCTCAAAAAGTGCGGGACGGAGGCCAAGGGAGGCGCGCCCCCGTCCCACGCTGGTCCGAGCCGGAGGGCAGCCTGCTCGGACAAGATACTCTTCTCGCAATCGATCATCGGTCCATCGATGGGCAGCCCATCGGACATTGAGAGATCCGATGGACTACCCGCTCCAAGCTTCCACTCGGACGAGTGGATCACCTTTAAGAGGTCGCTTGATTATTCGCGGCCGCTATACCCTCGTAGTAAAACAGGATGGCGCCCGGGTTAACCCCGACCACGAGGCTGTTGCCCTGGATCTGGTTATTGGCATTGATGAGGGTCACCGAGCCGGTCACCCCCGCCCCTCCGTTCGACACCAACACCGCGTTCGCCTGGCCGGCGCCCTGCACCAACACATCGAAATTGTGCGTGCCGGCTGGAGCCAGAGTGATTTCGGCTACCGACTGAAGCGCGGCGGGGAAGGCTGATGGGTTGAATACAAAGAGGCGATCCTTCTTCTGCGCAGCCTTTTGAGCGTCATTCCCCGTGTCGGTGTTTGACGCGAGCAAGTACATACGCTGCCCATCCGGCGTGAATTTGAACGTCGACGGAACGACATCCAGAAGATCAGGAAGATTGATAATGGTCAGCGTGCCCGAGCCGCTGAGATCGACCACCCCGAGCTTGCCGATGATGTGTTGGGCATCGGTAGTAAGATCGACCCCTCGGAGGAAAAGGAACCGGCCGTTCGGCGTGATCCCGTACGAGGTATAGGGCGTGCCGGCCAAGCTCAGCCTCCTGGTGATGGCCCCCTCATTATGGCCAGGCCCCAGCGCAACGAGCTTGGGATCGACCTCGACAAATTCGTTATAGCCTTCCTGGAAGCTATAAATCTTCCCCGTAAATGTTGACCAGCGGATGCCATGCGGGTGTGAGCCATTGCCCGTAAAGGGTGCGTTGAGAGCCTTGGCGCTTTCGTCGTCGCAGGCCGGGCCTGGAGGATTCAAGGCCGCCTGGCCGGCGTTCGTGCACAAATCAAGCCTGGCAACCATCTGACGATACGTAGGGGAAGTTGCACTCGTATTGTCGAGAAACGCCATCTGGCCGCCTTTTTCATTCGTAATCACCGTATATTTGGGAATAGTTGAATCGGTTGCTGTGGGTCGAGAAAACGCT
The DNA here is from genome assembly GCF_001458775.1 of Candidatus Nitrospira nitrificans. Lineage (NCBI taxonomy): Bacteria > Pseudomonadati > Nitrospirota > Nitrospiria > Nitrospirales > Nitrospiraceae > Nitrospira > Candidatus Nitrospira nitrificans. The sequence continues at coordinate 427,462 of NZ_CZPZ01000012.1, read as the reverse complement.
GTGACGCCATGCCCGGCCGCAAGCGTGCACGTTGTCCCGACCACCGACGGAGGATTCCCGCCTGTTCCGAGATGAGAGTTGTGGAGGACCGTGACGGATGCGCCGACAGGGCAGCCGGCGTCGTTTCCGTTCGTCGCATCGCCATCGTTCATCGACCAGATGACCTCTCCATCGGTCTGATCACGATAGATATGCACAGGACGAGTCCCTACGGGGAGATTCGCTTCATGAATCGGCGTCGCTCCACTAAGGGGATCGATCGTGGAAATTTTTCCTCCTGCCGTGAGATTCATAAAGACCCAATCGCCGCTGGACACCTGCATATCTCCCAATGCATTGTTCTCGAATTCGCCTGCTGATCCCATTGTCGAAATGAGCTTTAGATTACCCTGCGTGTCCGTGCCGACGACCGACAGTGTGTTTTGATTGCCGACACCACTGTTCTTGACAAATGCGATCGGCCCTTGCAACGCCGCGCTGCCGCCCGAAGACGGGGCTGTTGTCGTGGATTCTCCTGAATTGCACGCCGCGAGACCGATCAGCGCAAGTCCCAACGCGCCGGTTGTGATACTGGATACATAGCTTCGTCGATTTAGAGCTTCCATGAACTGTTCCTTCCTCGTTAGTACCTATCGTCTTTTCACATTGAGGAGCGCAGCCCGCTCCCTCACTGCATCTGTGCTATGCGATCCGACGCGCGCCTTGTGGCGGGCCGCGAGGCGGGAAGTCCCCATCGGAGGCGGCATCTTGTCGGGGGATGACACCAAGGCTCCAGACGCGGCTCACGTGAGTATCGGCTGACAGTATCCCCTGTCCGCCGCCGCCTTGGATATCGAGCCCGCCGCAGTGCCACGCGCAATGAGTGTGACTGTGTTGACCGTTCTGCGTCTGCCCGCTCGGACAGTGGGACGCGGTCCATTGCGGCGTCAGATTCCCCTGCGTGACCGACAGCGATCCGGTCAACCACAGCACGGCGCAACAGCCGCTCAGCATCCGAGAAACTTGTCGTCGCGTCATTGTCGTCATGGCCGATTCGATCCCACTGTTCCCGCCGCCGTTCTAAGAAGAGCCCCCGAACAGTTGGAATGATTTCGTCACCCCGAAGATGTAGCTGATCTGTTGTTCCAGATTGCCGTTGAAGTCTCGATGGATGGGAATTTGCGCGATGAAATAGGCTGAGGCGAAGTTGAAGACGTTCACCATGATGCCCGGCGAATAGGCGACATAGGTCGAGCCGGTGGTCGGTATGGCCCGAAACTTGACCGCCGGATCGAGCAGTATGGGCGCGCCGCCCGGATTGAATTGAAACAGTGACGCGTCCATGGCGTCGTTCTGCAGCCATCGAAAATTGAACTGCTGCGTCAGCACCAACCAGGGAGTCTGCTCGAGCGGGATGATATTGACCCCCAAGCTCGCGTTGATTTCATCGCCGAACTTGTAGCCGTCGCTGTTCTTCGCCGTGTATCGATAACTCGCCGACGCGAACTGATTCACCCGATGGGGAATCAGCTCATAGGTCTGATAGAGCATGGGGACCACACCGACGTTCCCACGACCGATTTGGAGGGTCGATTCGGCCAACGTGTTTCCCTGGGCGAATCGACCATAACTGCCCGTCGGAAAATCAACCCCCACTCCTATGACGATCATGCTCCGCAAGGTGGGCAACACGTTGTATTTCAGGATGGCGCGAATATCGCCGAGTCCCCTCTCGCTGTAGGGCACCGGTGTAAGGCCTCCGATCTGCGCATCCGATTCCACATGCTTGTAGGGGATCGCCACTTGGATGCCTAGACGGTCGGTCAAGCCATAGTTGAGATCCAGCGTCGCGATGCGCGTCGTCGTCTCGATCCGGTTCACATCCAAGTTGGCAAGCGTGAGGGTTCTCCCGCCCTGATCGGCAAAGGGGATACGTCCGCCCTCGCCCGGGGGCGCTTCCATGGGGGTGACGTTGTAGATGGCGTTGACGGTCAACAGCCCTTTCATCGGCACTTGTTGTTGAGACCCGATCACCACAAAGCAACTGACCGAGCCGCATGACGCCTCGACCTGGGACGGGTTGAGCAGCGAGGCCACCATTCCGACGACACCACCGACAGCGAGAACACCGGACCAGACCATGCGCACCATGATTCCCAACTCTTTCTGTTCTTGTGACGCAGCGGAACCCGCACATCGGGTCCTGCCACGGGACACGGTTGTTAAGAATGCCCTCTGTGGGACGTTATGCGAGGAAACGAGGAGGACCGCGGAAGAAGTACGGGAGTGAAACCACACTGAGGGCTATGTCATAGGAAGGAATGGCGATCCATGCCAGAAGCTGAAGACCCGACACCAAATGAACGGCCGAGGAGCCGATCCCCACGCCGCCGGCGCATAGCCATGCACAGATGCCGGTCGAATGAGCGCCGGCCGCATGATCCGCATGGTGCTGCGCATGGCCGACGCTGGGAGCAGCCATGAACCCGCTCATCACCACAATGACGAGCAACAATCCCCAAACTATGGCGGGTCGTCTTGCGTTCATCGTCATGCCGTCTGGTCAGCGCAGAGAGGCCGCGTTCATCGATTCCGGTTTCTGGATCCGCGCCACCGTGTCGAGGATCACCTGCTCAGTCAACAGACCGCCCTTGATATATTCTTGAACGACGCCCTTTTCGTCAATAAACACGCTGACCGGCAACCCGAAGACCCCGAACTGGTTCGCCACTTTGTTGTCTCGATCCATCAACACCGGGAACGTATGACCGTGTTGCTTGATGTGCTCTCGCACTTTGGCCTCGTCTTCCAGTTCGTTGACCGCCAGCACCACGAAGCCCTTCTCGCGAAGTTTGTCATACGTGGCCTGCATCGCGGGCATTTCCGTCGTGCAGGGTTTGCACCAGGTCGCCCAGAAATTCACGAGCACGACCTTGCCTCGATACCGGCTGAGACTCTGCTGCGTGCCTTCCAAATCAACCAAACGAAAATCTTCGGCGGCCGTCCCGACCGCAGGGACCCGAGAACCCATCGCCCAGACCAGACCACCGCCGACCACGAGCGCGAAGCTGAGAACGAACAACCCAATTTTGGATGGATGGTGCTTTCTCGTCATTGTCATCTCCTTAGCCACCGTCATGGATTCGTCATGAGTCGCTTTTCATCTAACTGGAACGGCTTGATCACACCACAATAGTCAACAGTCCGGCTGAACTCGTCCCGCGCCAGACCATGTGAGCGTTTGTACCAAGCAACAGCGAGAATATGGAATGCGCAACCACCATGACGTCCAGGATTCCCTCTCCCAGGTACAACCTTGACTCGCCCACGGAACTAGGAACCGCCGCGTGGCGACGTAGACAAACTGCGCTGACTCACGCGGCGAAGGCTTATGATAAGGAAATGGATGGAGGAGCGCGGCTGGAACAGATACGCAGGGGTTCAGAAAAAAAGTCACTGGAATGAACGATCGAAACAAGAGCGATGGGGTTACGCTCGGCACGAATCAAGACCACTTCAGTGTTGAGGACCGTGCCGGCGGCGCACATCCAGGAACAGAGCAGTGTCCCGTGCGTGGCCGCTTGATGCTGCGCATGGTGTCCGGCATGTTCCGCGGATTGCGCTTGCGCCAGCCCGCCGACTGCCAACACACAGAGCACCAGGACAACGGAGAGGAACTTGCGGAACGTGTAGTCCATTGAAGACGCTTCCCGGAAAGACCGAATGTCGACCTAACCCTACATCACAGCAACAATTCTTGCAAATAGTAGGTGACCAGAACGACGCCTGTCAAGCCGGCGTGACGCCGCCGGAGAATCGCGGTAGGATTCACCGGACAGATGCTGTATACTTCCTGGATTATTTTCGGCGCCGACGCGCCTTCACCGACGACCTTGATCATCATCCTAATCGTCCTATGGTTACACAAGTCCTCAATCTGATCTTCGGCAGTAAAAACGACCGTGAAATCAAGACGCTGCGACCGATCGTGGAGCAGATCAACGGCTTGGAAGCTGGGCTCACGCCACTGTCCGATCAAGCCCTTGCCGACAAGACGCAGGACTTCAAGAAACGGCTGGAAGCCGGTCAGACGCTGGACGACATCTTGCCCGAAGCGTTCGCCGTCTGCCGGGAAATGTCCCGCCGCAAGCTCACTATGCGGCATTTCGACGTGCAGCTGATCGGCGGCATGATTCTCCACCGCGGCCGGATCGCCGAAATGAAAACGGGCGAAGGAAAAACACTCGTTGCGACCTTGCCGATCTATCTCAACGCGTTAGAAGGCAAAGGCGTCCATCTGGTCACCGTGAACGATTATCTCGCCAAACGTGACGCCCAGTGGATGGCTCAGCTGTACCACGCATTGGGGTTGTCCACGGGGATCATTCAGCACGACGCGTCGTTCATCTATGACCCGACCTTCGATGCATCCGACAAACGGCTGCAGCATCTTCGACCATGCACCAGGCCCGAAGCCTATCGCGCGGACATCACGTACGGCACGAACAATGAGTACGGGTTCGATTATCTGCGCGACAACCTGGTGGTCAACGATTTGCGTCAATGTGTCCAGCGCGAGCTGAATTTCGCCATCGTCGACGAAGTCGACAGCATTTTGATCGACGAAGCGCGGACGCCGTTGATCATCTCGGGTCCGACCGACCAGACCACCGACCTCTATTACCGAATCAACGCGATCATTCCGCAACTCAAGGCCGAAACAGACTACACCATCGAGGAGAAGACCAAGACCGCGTCACTGACGGAAGACGGCAATGTGCGCGTCGAAAAACTGCTCGGCGTGGACAACTTGTACGATCCGGCCCACATGGATATGGTCCATCATGTGGTGAAGGCGCTGCAGGCCTATACGCTGTATAAACGCGACGTCGACTATGTGGTGAAGGACGGCGAAGTCATCATCGTGGATGAGTTTACCGGGCGCTTGATGCCGGGCCGCCGGTGGAGCGATGGGCTGCATCAGGCCGTCGAAGCCAAAGAGGGCGTCAAGATCGCCAATGAGAATCAGACGCTCGCGTCCGTCACCTTTCAGAATTATTTCCGCATGTACAAAAAGCTCAGCGGCATGACCGGCACCGCGGATACGGAAGCGGCCGAATTCGCCAAGATCTACAACCTCGACGTCAACGTCGTGCCGACCAACCGCAAAATGATTCGGCAAGATTATGCCGACGTGGTGTATCGGACGGAGAAAGAAAAGTTTGCGGCGATCGTGGAAGAGATCAAGGAATGCCACGAGCGCGGCCAGCCGGTGCTCGTCGGGACCATTTCCATCGAGAAATCCGAAAAGATTGCGGGCCTCCTGAGCCGCAACGGCGTGAAACATAACGTGCTCAATGCCAAGCAGCATGAGCGGGAAGCCGAAATCGTCGCGCAAGCCGGACGCAAAGGCGCGGTGACGATCGCCACGAACATGGCCGGACGTGGCACCGATATTCTGTTGGGCGGCAATCCGGATTTCATGTACAAGCAAGTGCTCTATCGAGAGGAAAACATCGCCGAGAGCCGCAAGCTCGAAATCTATGAAGGCATCCGGTCCGACTGTGAGAAGGATAAGCAGGACGTCATCGCGGCGGGCGGGCTTCACATCCTCGGCACCGAACGGCACGAGAGCCGCCGGATCGACAATCAGCTTCGTGGACGGGCCGGTCGCCAGGGTGATCCCGGTACCTCTCGATTCTACCTGTCGCTCGAAGATGACCTGATGCGGATCTTCGCCTCCGAACGGGTTTCGCAGTTGATGCTGAAGCTCGGCATGGAAGAAGGCGTTCCCATCGAACACGGCATGGTGACCCGCGCCATCGCGAACGCGCAGAAAAAGGTCGAAGCCCATAACTTCGAAATCCGCAAACAGCTCCTCGAATACGATGATGTCATGAACAAGCAGCGCGAGGTGATCTATCGCCATCGCCGCGCCGTGCTGAGCGGAGAGAACTTGACCGCCGACCTCCATGACATGATGACCGGCTCGATCGAATCGACGCTGAACGTGTACTGCCCCGCTGAACAATATCCGGAAGAGTGGGACGTGAAAGGATTGACCGAGGTCATGCATGGTCAGTTCGGCCTCGACATCACGCACGGCAAGCAAGACGGCGGGGACTCGCTCCGCGATGTCGGGCGCGACGCATTGCTGGAGGATCTTCGGGCCCAGGTGCGAGAGGCCTACGCCAAAAAAGAAGAGGAGCTGGGAGCGGAGTTGATGCGTTTTCTCGAGAAAACGTTCATGCTCCAGGTCATCGATCATCATTGGAAGGATCATCTGTTGGCGATGGACCACCTGCGAGACGGCATCGGCCTTCGTGGTTACGGGCAGAAAGATCCATTGATTGAGTATAAACGCGAGGGGTTCGATCTGTTCGCCGGCATGATGGACCGAGTCAAATCCGACACACTTGACCGGCTCTTCCATGTGCAGGCCGTCCGGCACGAAGGAGAACAGCCGGCCACTCCGCCGCAACCGATCATTGCGCATCCGCCACCCAAACTCACCTTGAACCGCGGCGACGAACCGATCGCGGCGCACACCCCCGCCCAGCGGACAGAAAACAAGGTCGGCCGCAATGATCCCTGCCCCTGCGGCAGCGGCAAAAAATATAAGAAGTGCCACGGGACATAGAGGGAGAGGGTCGGGTGTGGGAGCTGGACCTTCAGCTCCGGCATGACTTGATCTGCTCCCACTGCAAGTGAACCGCTTCGCCCTTTCCAACCACGCCTTTGCCAAGCTGTCCACCATGAACTCACACTGCTTACACGCCATCCGTTGATCACGCAATACGCCGTAAAGACCGTCTGGCGGGACAGAAACGACCCACGGGCCGAGTCCTATCCGAGCGGAAGCCCTGCCCTTGGGACGAACACAACCCCTGCGTCGAGATGTGAACGTGCCATGGACACCGGCTCAGCCATGTTGTAACATTGTATAAACGGAGGTGCGAGATGATCAAAACCCTTCAGAAGCACGGCAACAGCATGGCGCTGGTCATCGAAAAGCCGATGATGGAAGCGCTTGGCATCAAGGAGAATACCCCGCTTCAACTCACCGTCAGCGGCAATGCGCTCGTCATCACGCCGGCCAATGTTGGAATCGGTCGAGAGGAGGTTGAGGTGTCGCTGAAAAAGATGCGTCGCCGGTACGGACCGATGCTCAAGCGATTGGCGGACTAACCGTGAAAGAAATTGTTTTTCTCAGTCCGGAAGACGTGCTGATCATTCACTCCAGCGCCATCGAACAAGAGGGCGGCATGGAAGGAATGAGAGATTACGGTCTTCTCGATGCAGCCGTCGCCATGCCTCGGCAACAATTCGGCGGATCGTATTTGCACGAGGACTTGGCCGCTATGGCTGCGGCTTATCTGTTCCACATCGCTCAAAACCACCCGTTCCTCGATGGAAATAAACGAGCCGCGGTAATGGCGGCGTTCGTCTTCCTCGATAAAAACGGCATCGAGCTGATGGTCTCTCCCCAAGACCTCGAAACCGTGACGCGGGGGGTCGCGGCCGGTGAGATGGCTAAGGATGAACTGAGCCGTTGGATGCGAAAGCAGACCGGCGGCGGCAACAGATAGGCTCCACGGGCCACACAACCGTATTCATGTTACTGGTCCGTGGGAATATATGCTCCCAACTTCCTAAGCTTGTCCAACTGGCATCCATCACCAGGCCCGGCTGAAGCAATTTTGAGACAAGTTCTACCCGGGAAATGCCACGAAGCGTACGACTATGTCGGACACAGCGGTTTCTGCTGTTTTGATCACAGCATCTATCGGGTGCAACACGTTGTGGGTCGGTTTGCCTATCCTGCATCTTCTGTAGCGAACCACAGCGTATCCGACAAAGGAGAATAAAAATCCCACGAGCATCGGTGGCGATGCCGTGGGCTCTGTTCGTCAAGAACGCTGGTCTCGAAAGCCCTATGAATATTCGACCCCTATACCAGAGATCAGACTGATGCAACGAGGCCAAAACCCATAGCCAGAGAGCCTGCCCCAAAGCCATCACGCATTGAAGACGTTCGAGCCCGATCACCCCTCACCTTATCGCGATCCGCGTTGACAGACGACGGTGAGCAGAAATCGATGCGCGAGTTCGATCCTGGGCGATAACCTTTGCCTATTCTTCCTTGTTCCGCCTTGACTTACCGCTCTTCCGAAGGCTACTCTACTTCCCCTTCGGCACCCAAAGATGGGCAGGCGCTGCCCATAGGCTAGGGGTGTCGCTTTTTTCATCTTGGATGGTGAATTTGGAGCTTTCCGTGAGCACAGGGCACCCGGAACTCGTTGCTACCATTGCCTCTGAGATCGCCGCTTCAGGCCCGATTCCATTCGTCCGTTTCATGGAATTGGCGCTGTACCATCCGCAATTCGGCTATTACATGCGTCCCGCTCAACCAGCCCAAGAACGGATCGGCTGGCGAGGGGATTTTTACACGAGCTCGGATGTCCATCCCATCCTTGGGCAAGCGCTGGCCGCACAAGCCGAACAGATGTACCGATTACTCGGCCAACCCCATCCCTTTACCATCGTTGAAATGGGGCCCGGCAAAGGTTTGCTGGCGAAGCACATTCTGGCAACCTGCGCGCATCGCTACCAATCGTTTTTTCAGCACCTTCGGTATGTCTTGATAGACCGAAGCCCCGCCATGCGCGAGGTGCAGCGCGCGAACCTGGCTTCTTGGCTGGATCGAGCAGCCCTCCTGACATGGGCGGACGATCTTCCCCATCTGACCCCTCATGGTCTGTCTGGGTTGCTCTTGAGCAATGAACTCGTCGATTCGTTTCCCGTCCACCGCGTTCAGGTCACGGCAGAGGGAATCAAGGAACTCTGGGTGGATTATCGGGACGGGCAGTTCATTGAATGTCTCAGACCGCTGTCCTCCACAACCCTCGCCGATCATCTGGACCGTTTGCGCGCTGAGTGGCCGGAAGGCTATCGAACCGAGATCAATCTCCGAGCCCTGGACTGGATGGAGCAAGTCGCTCGGCATCTGGATCGTGGCTTCGTGCTCACCCTTGATTACGGCCACACGGCCCAGGACCTCTATCGGCCGGATCGAAAGAACGGCACGTTTCTTTGTTACTTCCGGCAATCCGTCAACGAAGATCCGTTTCTGCGCATCGGCGACCAGGACATGACCGCCCATGTGGATTTTTCGTGCTTGGCGGCAACCGGCGAAGGACAGGGACTCCGGACGACCGGTTTCACGAACCAGATGAGTTTTCTCATGGGACTCGGCGCCGAACAGATGATCGCGGAGTTGGAACAGGACAGCCCGGCGTTCAACGCGGCCGTTCATCTGCTCAGACCGAATGGGATGGGCACGACGTTCAAGGTGCTCATCCAACACAAGGGCCTCGCGCGCCCTGAACTCGACGGTTTGCGGTACAAACCGTTCTTTGGTTCGGCGCTGACGACGCAATCTGCCGCATAAGGGATGTAGAATGATGTCATCTGCGTCATCCGGCGACGTTTCACGTTTCACGCTCGCCTCCCAGACTCGTCGATGCGGGCTTTGCGGGCGAAGTCTCGCCCAAGGCGGACGAAGCGGGTTTCACGCTTCACGCTTCACGCTTCACGCTTCACGGAGTTCCCATGGGTGACACAGCCGTTCCGGAAAACTATGTCCCGATCCTCATTTTCATCGGCGTGGGCATCGCCCTGGGGACGCTGACGCTCTTGCTCGGCTGGTTCGTCCGCCCGAATCAACCCTATCGGGCCAAATTGGCCCCCTACGAGAGCGGAAGCCCGCTGTTTCAGGACGCCCGCGTCCAGTTTCCGATGCGGTATTACATCATCGCGATGCTGTTTGTGATCTTCGATATTGAGATTGTCTTTATGTTTCCCTGGGCGGTTGCTTTCACCAGTCTCGGGCTGGTTGGATTAGTGGAGATGACCCTGTTCATCGCCATTCTGGTGGTGGGATTCTGGTACGCATGGAAAAAAGGAGCGCTGGAGTGGGATTAGTAAATACGTTAAACGATATTCGTGAATCGTTAAACGCAAGATCCGCACAACCACGATGAATGCCCTGTCGGTTAACGTGTAACGAATAACGATACATTATGAGTCTATTAGAACGGCAGTTTGACGCGAATATCGTGACGACGAATCTTGACGCGGTCGTCAACTGGGCCAGGAAGTCGGCGCTGTGGCCCATGACGTTCGGCCTGGCTTGCTGCGCCATCGAGATGATTGCGAGCGTCTCTTCCCGATACGACCTTGACCGCTTCGGCGCCGGGGTCTTTCGCGCCTCACCCAGGCAATCGGATCTCATGATCGTCGCGGGAACGGTCTCGCGCAAGATGGCCCCGGTCATTCGACGGATTTACGACCAGATGCCCGAGCCTCGATACGTGATCTGCATGGGCTCGTGCGCGACCTCGGGCAATCACTACAACAGCTACGCGGTCGTTCAGGGTGTGGATCAAATCATACCGGTCGACGTCTATGTACCCGGGTGTCCGCCGCGACCAGAGGCTTTGCTGGACGGACTCTTAAAGTTACAAGAGAAGATTCAGCGCGAAAAGGTATTTGTAAAGTAGTCATTTGGTCATTCGTCATTGGCGCGCGAGATTGGACATCACCACCAACCAGTGACCACTGACTACTGACCAGGCTTAAAACCATGCAATCCCTCACTGAAACCTTGCTGAAGAAGTTCCCCGAGGCGGTCCTTTCCGTCGATGTCGACACGGCTCGATCGGAAGTGACCGTTCATGTCGCTGCCCCAAGAATCTTGGAGATCGCCCGGTTTTTGCACGACGATCCCGAGGCTTGTTTTGACCATATCACCGATATCTGCTCCGCCGACTATCCGGCCGACCAGCAGCGGTTTGAGGTCATCTATCTTTTATTATCGCTTCCCCACGGCAAACGAATCCGCCTGAAAGCGCGGATCACCGAAGACAACCCGTCGCTGGATTCCGTCACGAGCGTCTGGCGCGGCGCGGCATTCCTGGAGCGGGAAGTGTACGACATGATGGGGATCCGGTTCACAGGCCACCCGGACCTGCGCCGCATCCTCCTGCCGGAAGACTACGCGGAAGGCTATCCGTTACGGAAGGATTTCCCGACGGAAGGCCGTGGCTGGCGCAGTCAGTTCGACTTTATTCCTCGTCTTGATGAGCCGCCGATCGAGCAGGTCGACAGTGAAGTCTCCGCGGCTGAAAGGAAGTTGTTCCTGTTGGAGCCGAACGGCTCTTCGTCAAACCGGCGGGAAGAACTGTTGCTGAATATGGGCCCGCAACATCCAAGCACGCATGGAGTCGTGCGGGTTGTCCTGGAGCTGGATGGAGAACGGATCGTCAAGGCCACGCCGGATCTCGGCTATCTCCATCGGGGAGTCGAGAAATTAGCCGAAGGTCTGGCCTACATGCAGATCATCCCCCATACCGACCGCCTCGACTATGTCTGCGCCATGGCGAACAACTATGCCTATGTCCGAGCCGTCGAGAAGCTCCTCGATATCACCGTGCCTGAACGAGCGGAGTATGTCCGCACCATTGTCGCGGAGATGCAGCGCATTCTGGGTCATCTGTTCTGGTTGGGCGCGCAGGCCCTGGATATCGGCGCCATGACGGTCTTCTTCTGGACGTTTCGAGAGCGGGAAACCCTGCTCGACATGTTCGAACGGCTGTGTGGGGCCAGACTGACCTTGAATTATTACCGGATCGGCGGCGTGGATAGCGACTTCACTCCGGAGTTAGTGGACCGCCTGAAAGCCTTTCTCGAAACCTTCCCGCAGAAGGTGGACGAGTACGATTCGCTGCTCGCGGGCAATCGGATTTGGCTGGGACGAACGAAGCATGTCGCCGTCATCTCCGGAGAGGATGCCATCAATTTCGGCATGACCGGCCCTGCCTTGCGGGGATCCGGCGTGTCTTATGATGTACGTAAACTCGAGCCCTACGGCGTCTACCACAAAGTGGACTGGGAAGTGCCGGTCGGAAAAAACGGCGACACGTATGATCGCTATTGGATTCGTGTCGAGGAGATGCGCCAGAGCGCGCGGATCATTTCACAATGTCTCGATCAGATGCCGCCCGGGCCGATCATCGCCGATATCCCGCAATACATTCCTCCGCCCAAACCGCAAGTGATGCGCGACATGGAGAGCTTGATTCACCATTTCATTATTTTTACGCAAGGGTTCAAGCCGCCGAAGGGGGAAACCTATTGCGCGACCGAAGCGCCGAAGGGGGAATTGGGATTTTTCATCATCAGCGACGGATCTCCACGCCCGTATCGGTTGAAAATTCGCTCGCCCTCCTTCATCCACATGGGTGCATTCGACCATATGGCGCGCGGTTACCTGATTTCCGACATCATCACGATTTTCGGCACCTACGATGTGGTCATGGGGGAATGCGATCGGTAAGGACGTTACACGTGAATCGTTATTCGTTAAACGCAAGAATCGACTACATTCCGGCGATTAACTTTTAACGAATAACGAAATGACAAGGTGGTCCAGTGTTGCAAGACAAATATAAGGACGAAATAGCCGAGATCTTATCGCGCTATCCGGTCAAGCGCTCCGCGTTGATCCCACTCCTCTATGTCGCGCAGCGTGACCAGGGCTATGTGACCGAATCGGCCATGCAAGAGATCGCGCATCTGCTCAGGCTGACGCCTCCGCAGGTCTATGAAACGATCACCTTTTACACGATGTTCAACCTGAAGCCGGTGGGCAAATTCCACATTCAGGTGTGCAAATCCCTCATGTGCGCCCTGGTCGGATCGGATACGGTGATCGAATGGATCAAGGCGAAGCTGGGGATCGCCCCGGGTGAATCGACGGCGGACGGACTGTTCAGCCTCACCGCGGTGGAATGTTTGGCCGCGTGCGGGACCGGGCCCATGATGCAGATCAACGAGGACTATTACGAGCAACTGACCGAGGACAAACTGGACCGCATTTTGGCCGATCTGCGCTCGACCGGAACCAGCCGGCTGAAGAGCGGTCCGTTTATGTGGCCCTTGCCGGTGAACGTTGAACGTTAATCGTTATTCGTTAAACGAGGGACTACATACGTCAAAAGATAAACCATAACCGTTCGAACCTTTGAAGGTCTTGATGTCTGGAAGGTTTGTCGGGAGTTATGTATCAGACTTTCGAATTTGGCTGAAACTTTTCCAAAGGATGAAAAAATCGGCTGACTGATCAACTCATTCGTGCTTCTCGTTCCGTAACTGCCAACTTGGCAGAAGGATATGGTGGCTTCCATTACTCAGAAAATGCTCAGTTTGCAAGGCAGGCCCGTGGATCATTGTATGAAATTCTAGATCATTTAATCGCATGCAAAGATGAGAAGATTATTGAAGAAGAAAGCTTTGATCGGATTCGAGGCGACATCTTGAGAGCCATTACCATCGTGAACGGTTTTATCAGGTATCTTAAGTCTGCGAAGTCAAAGTCAGCTTCTGGCGATTGACGGTTAACGATTAACGCATATGGCGAAACACGAACTGATCCTGCTCAAAAATATGTCGCAACCCGGCTATACCGGGTCGCTGTCTGACTATGAGAAGACCGGAGGCTATCAAGCCTTGCGCAACACGCTCGGGAAAATCACCCCGGCAGACGTGACGACGATCGTCCGAAAATCGGGTCTGCGCGGCCGAGGCGGCGCAGGCTTCCCGACCGGCGTGAAATGGGGATTTCTACCGAAAGACTATCACGGCCCCCGATATCTGTGCTGCAACGCCGACGAGAGCGAGCCCGGTACGTTCAAGGATCGTCAACTCATGGAGCGGGACCCTCATCAAGTATTGGAAGGCATCGTATTGGCCTGCTATGCCATCGGCGCGGAATCCGCCTACATCTATATCCGCGGGGAAATGGTCTTGGGCTCAAAGATCTTGGAACAGGCCATCGGCGAAGCGAGAGCCGCCGGATATATCGGAAAGAACATCCTCGGCACAGGCATCAACGCGGACGTGTGGGTGCATCGGGGAGCGGGCGCCTATATCTGCGGCGAGGAAACGGCCCTCCTGGAATCACTCGAAGGCAAACGCGGACTCCCCCGCATCAAGCCGCCGTTTCCAGCCACGCATGGGCTCTATAATAAGCCGACCGTGGTCAATAACGTCGAGACGCTGGCGAACCTCCCCCACATCGTTACCCGAGGCCCCGAATGGTTTGCGGCGATCGGTTCGCCGCCGAAGAGCACCGGCACCAGGGTCTTCTGCGTCAGCGGGCATGTGAAACGACCGGGCAACTATGAAGTTCCGATGGGAATGACGGTCCGCGAATTGGTGTATGAGTACGCTGGCGGCATGCGATCCGACAAGCCGATGAAGGCCTTTATTCCAGGTGGAGCATCGGCGCCTTTTCTGACGCCGGCCCATCTCGACGTAAAACTGGATTTCGAGCACGTGGCGGCGGCGGGATCGATGTTGGGATCAGGGGGCGTGACGGTCATGGAAGAGGGCACCAGCATGGTCTGGGCCGCGCTTCGGCTCATGGAATTTTTCTACCATGAGTCCTGCGGGAAATGCAGCCCTTGCCGAGAAGGCAGTTCCTGGCTCGTCCAGACACTCCGTCGAATTTTGGCGAAGCGAGGTCGGATGGAGGACCTTGAAACCTTGTTGGATCTATGCAAAAACATCGCAGGCCGCACCGTCTGTGCCTTCGGCGACGCGGAAGTCGCGCCGATCCAGAGCACGCTGAAGCATTGGCGGCAGGAATACGTCGACCTCATCAATGAAGCAGAAGCGGCGAATTTGATCATGCCGGGGCAAGTGGGAATAAGACGTTAATCGTGAATCGTTATTCGCAAGAATCATGTTTAACGGTTAACGTTTAACGAATACTGGAGAGCATGGCAGACACAGCAATACCAACTGTGCGCATCACGATCGACGGGATGACGGTCAACGTCCCCAAAGGCACATTGGTGATCGAAGCGGCCCGTCGCGTCGGTGTCATGATTCCGCATTTCTGCTATCACCCGAAACTCAAACCCGACGCCAATTGCCGCATGTGCCTGGTCGAAATCGAAAAGATGCCCAAGCTTCAAACGGCCTGCAGCACGCCGGCCGACGAAGGAATGAGCGTACGCACCGCCACCACGGTGGTCGACGACGCCCATAAATCGGTGCTCGAGTTCATTCTTGCCAATCATCCGCTGGACTGTCCGGTCTGCGATCAAGGGGGGAAGTGCGACCTTCAAGACTTTTCGCACCAGTACACCGCCACCAGCCGGTTCGTTGAAACCAAGCGCATCTTCCAAAAGGAGTATTTCAGTCCGCTGATCGAAACGCAGATGAATCGCTGCGTCCAATGCCTCCGCTGCGTCCGGTACTGCGATGAAGTCATGGACGTCAAGGCGTTGGCGCCGGTCGGTCGCGGCACCATGACGGAAATCAAGCACTTCGGCTCCCACCCGCTCGATTGTGAGTTCTGCGGGGGCTGCGTGCAGATCTGTCCGGTCGGAGCGATTACCAGCCGACTGTCCATGTACGAGTACCGGCCCTGGATGCTGAAACGAGCCGAAACCATCTGCGGGTACTGCGGCGATGGGTGTCAGATCACCGTGCAGACGAAGGGGCAGGAACTCATTGAAGTGAATTCGGCGCATGGAGCGGGACGCAACAACGGCGATCTGTGTGCCCGGGGGTTTTTTGGATTCCATGCGGCCAGCCACCCCGATCGCCTCACTCACCCGCTCATACGGCGTGATGGCGCGCTCGTGCAAGCGACCTGGGAAGAAGCTCTGGAGTATGTCGCAAGCCGTGTCGGCGAAATTAAAGCCGCCCATGGGGGACAGAGTTTCGGAGGCTTGATTTCCGGACGCTGCACCAATGAAGAATTGTACCTGTTCCAGAAGTTTCTTCGCGTGGCCGTCGGCACCAACCATATCGACAGCAGCGCCCGCTATGGCCATGTCAACGGCCTGCATGCCATGCGACTCGTGCAGGGGACGCATCGGTGGACCGTCACCTTCGACGACATCCTGGACGCGGATGTCCTGCTCCTCGTCGGGACGAACATCACCGAGACCAATCCCATCACCGGTCTCAAGGTGAAAGAGGCGGTGAAGAAACGTCGGGCGACGCTGATTACGATCGAGTCGTTGGAGCCAGTCGTCGACACGATCAGCAACATCGCCAATCTCTCGCATCATCATTTCCGCATCCCGACCAGCGACACGCACCATGCGATCGTCGGCCTGGTGAAGGCCGTCGTCGAACAGAATTTGATCCACCCTGATCTTGCGCAACGGCATCCGTCCTACGTCCAGGCCATGACGAGCGCGCTGCAACAGATCTCTTGGCAGGACCTCCAAGCGGCGACCGGGATCGAGCCGGATGCGTTTGCGCGGGCCGCGGCGGCGGCGGCAGGAGCGCGCCGAGTCGTCATCCTGGCCGGTCAGCCCCTATTGCGAAGCGACCATGGCTACCGCGGATGTTTGACCCTCCTCGATCTGCTTCTCCTGACCGGGAAGTTGGAGGAGCCCGGCTGTGGCTTTGCGCCGCTCGCCGAAGAAAACAACGACCAGGGCGCGGTCGAAATGGGAACCATCGCCGAATTTCTTCCCGGCGCGCATCCCCTCGCCAGCGACACGGAGCGCGAGAGGATCGCAACGCAATGGAAAAGCGAACTTCCGACCGAGAGAGGGGCTTCCCTCATCGAGATGTTGAAGCGAGCCAAGGCCGGATCACTCAAGGCGATGTTCATCGTCGGAGAGAATCCGGTCGGAAGCCTCCCTGCGGCGATACATGCCGAGGCCTCGCTGCGCGCTCTCGATCTCCTGGTGTGCCAAGAGCTGTTTTTGACGGAGACGGCCGCCTTGGCCCATGTCGTGTTGCCGGTCGCGTCTTCTCTGGAAAAACACGGAACATTTACCAATACCGAGGGACATGTGCAGGCCGTTCGCCCGGCGATCGAGCCTGTCGGAGAGAGTCGCCCCGACTGGGAAGTCTTTTCCGCGCTTTCCATCTTATTGAACTCACCCATGGAATATGCCGAGAGCAAAGAGATTCTCAAGGAAATCCGAAGCCTCATACCTGGCTACGGCTCGCTGGGGCCGGCGCCGTTGCCGCCCAAAGTGGATCGCTCGGCCGTGGACCGCTATCTCACCGCCGGATATCAGCGCGACCTCGCCACGAGGTACCGCCCGATCCCACGAACGCCCAGACCGGACGGCACCGTGCGGCTGGAATTGTCGCAGAGCCTGTTCCACTCAGGAAAATTGTCCACGCGCTCGAAAGGGCTGTTACAAATCGAGGGCAGCGGCCGGCTCCGCATCAATCCGCTCGATGCCGCGCGCTTTACCTTATCGAACGGCGACCGCGTCCGCCTCTCCAGCACTTCCGGAGAAATGACCACCGAGGTCAAAATTATGGAACGGGTCCCGCAAGGAACGGCATGGTTCCCCTCTCACTTTGGTCAACAGGCCGTCCAACTATTTGAATGCGCTGTCGATCCGATCACCCATGCGCCGTCGTTCCGGACGGCGACGGTGTCCATCATGAAGGTGGCGTGATGACTCTTTTTCAACGCGGATCACTGTGCTAATCGAGGAGTCCTATCGTGACTGAATTCGGATTGCGTCTCGCTATCTCCCTGACCCAGATCGCCGCGGTCATGGGCATCGTAGTCATCACTGTGCTCATCCTCACCCTTGCGGAACGAAAAGTCCTCGGCTGGATGCAGGACCGCATGGGTCCGATGGAAGTAGGACCTTACGGCATTCTCCAACCGTTTGCGGATGCCATCAAGCTCTTCTTCAAGGAAGACATCATCCCCGCCGGGGCCAACAAGTTCCTGTTCACGATGGCTCCGATCCTGTGTTTGATTCCCGCGTTCATCGGATTTGCCGTCATCCCGTGGGGCCCCAATCAGACGTTCGAGGTCGGCGGCATCACCGTGAGGCCGTTTGTCGTCAGCGACATCAATATCGGCATTCTGTACATCCTAGCCTTCGCGTCGCTCGGCGCCTACGGCATCATCCTGGGGGGATGGGCGTCCAACAGCAAATACTCGTTGCTCGGCGGGCTCCGATCGGCGGCGCAGATCATCAGTTATGAGCTCAACGTGGGACTGTCCATCGTCGGCGTGTTGATTCTGGCCGGCACGCTCAGCCTGGTGAAAATCACCGACGCCCAGGCCGGAGGCTTTTGGAATTGGTATCTCTTCGCGCTGCCGGCCCCGCAAATTTTCGCGTTCGTCATCTACGTGATCTCGGCGGTGGCGGAAACCAACCGAGTCCCGTTCGACCTGCCGGAGGCGGAAAGCGAGCTCGTCGCCGGCTTCTTCACTGAATACAGCGGCCTCCGATTCGCATTCTTTTTCCTCGCCGAGTACGCCAACATGGTGTTAGTGTCCTGCGTGGCGGCCGCGCTGTTCCTCGGCGGATGGAACGCCCCGTACCCGGGAACGATTATGGCGCTCCTCGGCCTGCCGTCCTTGGCCTGGGTCGAGAACACCATGTGGTTCGCGGTCAAGACGTACTCGTTCTTGTTCCTCTTTTTCTGGCTGCGAGCCACGCTGCCGAGACTGCGCTACGATCAATTGATGAGGTTCGGCTGGAAGGTGCTGTTGCCCATCGCGTTGGGAAACATCGTCGTGACGGCCCTCGCGGTGTTTTTCTACCAACAGATGAAATAGCGGGCGAGATCGATATGGCATCTACGACGACCACCAAACGTTTGAACCTGCGCGAATGGTTCAAAACGATCACGTTCTACGAGATCCTCGTCGGCATGAAAGCGACGTTGTCGCATCTCCTCAATTACCGTCCCGTGACCTTGCAGTACCCTCACGAAAAACGCACGCTGCCGGATAATTACCGCGGCATGCTCGCGCTGCTCCGATACGACGATGGGACCGAGAAGTGCGTGGGATGTGATCTCTGTGAAGCCGCCTGTCCGTCGCGCGTCATCCGTGTCGTCAGCGCCGAAGTGCCGGGTGAACCGACGAAGCGGTACTCGAAAGAATATTACATGGACATGACCCGGTGCTTGTTCTGCGGGATGTGCGTGGATGCCTGCCCTGTCGATGCGCTGGGCATGACGAGAGAATTTGAGTGGGCGGTCTACGACAAGCGCCAGCTGCACCTGAACAAACAACAATTACTCGCGATCGGCGACCGTTCGTTTCCGATCCGCGAGAAACGTTTGGAACTGCAACATCCAAACGTCGCGTTCTTCAACGTCGCATTCAAACACGTGCCGCCAAAACCGGACTGACTTTCAAAGAACACGCATCGAACGGCCGATGACGACAACACCGTTGCGGTAGTCTAGTCCAGGTCGGTCGCTAACCCAGGAACCGTCCATGTCACAGCTGTTTTTTGGATACTTCGCCGGGATGATCGCCGTCACTTCTATTCTGGTGGTGGCATTGAGAAATCCCGTTTACAGCGCGCTGTCGCTCTTGGTCATGTTTTTCCATGTCGCGGGACTCTTCATCACGCTTCATGCCGAATTTCTCGCGGCCGTGCAGATTATCGTCTATGCCGGGGCCATTCTCGTGCTGTATCTGTTCGTCGTCATGTTGCTCAATGTCACGCAAGACGACCGGTACCACAGCCAATGGCGGATCGCAGGGATTGTCTGCGTGCCGTTGCTCATTGAGTCCGTCTTGCTGCTCTCCGGCGGAGCCGGCGCCGTCATCACCGGGAGTCCGTCGCTCCAGTCGGAGCCGCATGATGCCCTCGCCATCGACAATACCTTGGCCATCGGCAAGACGCTTTTTTCAACCTATTTGTTCCCGTTCGAGGTGGCCTCCTTGGTGCTCCTTGTGGCAATGATCGGCGCCATCGTCCTCGCCAAACGCGACATCGGCGAGGGCGAAGCAGGAGGAGTCAATGGTCAATAGTCAATGGTCAGTGGAGACCGTGCTGCCTCATTCTTCTTTCCAATGACAAATGACTGGTGACCGATGACTATTCCGATTTCCTATTACCTCATCTTGAGCGCCATCGTCTTCCTGACAGGCGTCGTGGGCGTGTTGATCCGGCGCAATATCATCGCCATTCTGCTGTCCGTGGAACTGATGCTGAACGCGACCAACATCAACTTCGTCGCATTCTCCGATCATCTGCAGGATCTCGGCGGTCAAGTGTTTGTCTTTTTTGCCTTGACGGTCGCCGCCGCCGAGGTCGCCGTCGGCCTCGCGATCATCATCGCCCTGCACCGATCGAGATCGACCATCAATGTCGAAGAGTTCAACCTGCTCAAATGGTAGAAAAAGTCAATGGTCAACGGTCATTGTTGAAGAAACATGGTTCAACCTATTTTCGCCGAGTGACCTATTGACCAATGACTAATGACTGTTGACCACTTATGATCTACGCCCTCATCCCACTTCTGCCGCTGATCGCCTTTCTGGTATTAGGCCTGGCGGGATCGCATATTAAGGACCGCGCGCACTTGGTTGCGGTTCCGGCGGTGCTGCTGTCGTTCGCGTTGTCGCTGTCGGCATTTTTCGAGGTCGTCTCGGGGTCCGTCGTTTCTGTTCCACTCTATACGTGGTTGGCTTCCGGTCACCTCGACATTCACATCGGTCTCCATATCGACCGACTCACCGCCGTGATGCTCCTATTGGTCACCGGTGTCAGCTCGCTCGTGCATGTCTATACGATCGGCTATATGCATGGCGAGTCGGGCTATGCCCGTTTCTTCGGCTACATCGCGCTGTTCACTTTTTCCATGTTGATGTTGGTGCTGGCCGACAACTTATTACAGCTCTTCGTGTTCTGGGAGGCCGTCGGGCTATGCTCCTATTTGTTGATCGGGCACTGGTACGAGCGCGCCGCCGCCTGCGCAGCCGCCACCAAGGCCTTTCTGGTGAACCGCGTCGGCGATTTCGGCTTCATGCTCGGCCTTCTGCTCATCTGGTACCAATTCGGCTCACTGAACTATCTTGATATCTTCCCCGCCCTCCATGAAGCGACGGATGTGACGATGAACCTCCTTGGTCCTTTCGGCGGCACATGGGAAGTGTCGGTATTCACGCTTATTGCGCTCTTATTGTTCACCGGCGCAGTGGGCAAGTCGGCGCAAGTTCCGCTCCACGTCTGGCTGCCTGATGCGATGGAAGGACCGACACCGATTTCGGCCCTCATTCACGCCGCCACGATGGTCACCGCCGGCGTCTTCATGGTGGCGCGTCTCGCCCCGATCTATAACCTTTCTCCGATCGCGATGGACGTGGTGGCGATGACAGGCGCGGCGACGATGGTCCTCGGCGCCACGATCGCGCTGACTCAGACCGACATCAAGCGTGTCGTCGCCTATTCGACGGTCAGTCAGCTCGGGTACATGATCATGGCGTGCGGGCTCGGCGCCTATGCCTCCGGCATCTATCACTTATTGACGCACGGCGCGTTCAAGGCCTTGCTGTTTTTAGGCTGCGGCTCCGTGATTATTGCCCTGCACCATGAGCAAGATATGAGGCACATGGGCGGCCTCAAAGACAAGTTGCCGATTACCTACTGGACGTTTGTGGTGGGCTCGCTGGCGCTTGCCGGCTTTCCTCTGACGGCCGGCTTCTTCAGCAAGGACGACATCCTCGTGTCCGCCTGGTCATCCGGCGACCTTGGTCGGATCCTGACGCTCGTTGGTCTGCTGACGGCTCTCCTGACCGCCTTTTACAGTTTCAGGCTCGTGTTCGTCACGTTTTGGGGGACTTCACGTGTCGATCCGCGCCATGCCGATCATGTCCATGAGCCGCCGCAGACGATGACGACCCCGCTTCTCATTCTGGCGTTCTTCAGTGTTCTGACGGGCTATCTCGGCATCCCATCATTTCTGGAGCCGGTCTTTTCAACCGGGGGCGACTCAACCGCTCATCATGGCTCGGAGGGCCTCATGATTATGGCCGCGGCAACCGCGATGGGTCTGATCGGGATTGCCGCCGCCTATTATGTCTATGTCCTCAACCCGGATCTTCCGGATCGCTTGGCTCGGCAGTGGGGCAGCCTCTATCGCGGCTCGTTGAACAAATGGTATGTCGACGAAGCATACGATCGTCTATTCGTGCGACCGACGTTTGCGGCAGCCTCCGGACTCTGGAAGCGGGTTGATATCCAAGTGATCGATGGAACCGTCAACGGTATCGCGCGTGCCGTCACCTGGGGAGGCTGGCTGTTACGATTGGTCCAGAGCGGACAGACCCAACATTACGCGCTGGCAATGGCGGTCGGAGTGGTCGTAATCGTGACAGTCTTTCTGATTTCGTAGAAGGAAGAGTCAATGGTCATTCGTCATTGGTCACTGGAGAGCACGTCGTCCTGCTCTTCTTTCCAACGACGATTGACCACTGGCCAATGACCGATGACCAGTTTCCCTTGGCTTACACTATTGATTTTCATCCCCCTGGCCGGAGCGGCTGCGGTCTTTGTCGTGAAGGACACCTCGACCCGGCTGCTCGCCCTTACGGTCACCGTGATCGACCTCCTGATCTCATTCCCGCTCTGGTGGCTGTTCGATGCGTCATCCGGTCAGATGCAGTTCGTTGAATCGGCCCGGTGGATTCCGGCGCTGTCCATCAACTACCGGCTCGGCCTCGACGGAATCAGTCTCCCGCTCGTCCTCATGACGACGGTCCTGATGCCGCTCTGCATCTTGATTTCCTGGTACTCCATTGAGAAGAGGATTCGAAGTTTCATGGCCATGCTGCTGATCATGGAAAGCGCCATGATCGGGGTATTCTGCGCGCTGGATTTCGTGCTGTTCTATGTGTTTTGGGAAGCGATGCTGATCCCGATGTATCTCCTGATCGGAGTCTGGGGCGGACCCAATCGCCTCTACGCCGCGATCAAATTTTTGCTCTATACCCTCGCCGGCAGCGTCTTGCTGCTGGTCGCAATCTTGGTCTTGTACTTCCAAGGCGGCCATACGTTCGACATTCTTCAATTGAGCCAAGGCGCCTATTCCCAATCGTTGCAATTCTGGCTCTTCCTCGCGTTCTTCGCCGCCTTCGCCGTCAAGGTCCCTATGTTCCCGTTCCATACCTGGCTGCCCGATGCGCACGTGGAAGCGCCCACGGCCGGCAGCGTGATCCTCGCCAGCGTGCTGCTCAAGATGGGCACCTATGGGTTTCTGCGCTTCAGCCTTCCCATGTTGCCGGATGCCTCACAGCTGTTCACTCCGTTCATCGTGGGGCTTTCGATTGCGGCGATCATCTATGGAGCCTATATGGCGTTGGCGCAAGCCGATCTTAAAAAACTCATCGCCTATTCCAGCGTGAGCCATATGGGGTTCGTGACTCTCGGCCTCTTCATGTTCAATATTCAAGGAATCGAAGGCGCCGTCATGCAGATGGTGAACCACGGCATCACCACCGGTGGACTCTTTCTCTGCGTCGGAATGATTTACGAACGCACCCATAGCCGACAGATCGCCGACAATGTCGGCCTCACGAAACCGATGCCGCGGTATGCGACGGTCCTGGTCATTTTCGCCTTGTCTTCATTGGGGCTGCCCGGCACGAACAGTTTCGTCGGGGAGTTTATGATCCTTGTAGGCACCTTCCTCTGGAGCAAAATCGCCGCCGCCCTCGCCTCGTTGGGAATCATCCTCGCGGCGGCCTACTTGCTCTGGATGGTTCAACGTGTCGCCTTCGGCGTCTCCGACCCGCACATGCTCCCGAAACTTCGCGATGTGAACCTGCGTGAGATGATCACCGTGGTGCCGCTTGTCGCATTGATCTTTTTGATCGGGATCTTTCCGAACCCCATCTTGACCCGCATGCATCCCAGCGTTGAGAAAGTCATCGCGCGCATCTCCCCCCCGGTTGCTGAGCGAGCTTCAGCCATGCGCCGAGATGCCTCCTTCACTCCATCGATGGAGCATGCCATCACGACAATCGGACCGACGTTCAGTCAAGAAGCGCAGGCCGGGACGGAGGGCCGACCGCAATGACCTTCTCGGCGGCGGACTTGTTCCTCATCCTTCCGGAATTGCTGATCGTCACGGCAGCCTGCATCGTGCTCGTGCTCGATCCGGTGCTGCGGGCCTCCGACAAAGACGGCTTGGTGTGGCTGAGCCTGGGAACACTTGCCGTGTGCATGGGATTGACGGCTTCCCAAATACAGGCTCCCGCCGCAATCTTCAGCGGGCTCGTCGTGATCGATGCCTACGGAGCCTTCTGGAAGCTGCTCCTCTACTTCGTCACCGGCCTGACCATTCTTCTCTCTCATTCCTATTTGAAAGAAGAGCGGCTGTACTTCGGCGAATATTACGGCTTCGTCCTGCTCTCGCTCTCGGGGATGATGGTCATGGTCTCGTCGGCCGATTTGTTGACCCTCTATCTGGGCACCGAGCTGATGTCCCTCTCGCTGTATGTCATGGCGGGCCTGAAGCGATCGGAACCTCGCTCCTTGGAAGCCTCGGCCAAGTACTTCGTGTTGGGAGCGTTTTCATCGGGAATCCTCCTCTACGGCATCTCGCTCCTCTATGGAGCGACCGGAAGCACCAGGCTGCCGGAGATCGCCGCGGCGATCTCCGGTCGTAACCTGGACGATCCGCTCTTGTTGTTTGCCACGATCCTGCTCGCGGTCGGATTCGGGTTCAAACTTGCCGTGGTGCCGTTTCACATGTGGACGCCGGATGTCTACCAAGGCGCTCCGACCTCCGTCACCGCCTTCATGGCGGTTGCAGCCAAAGCCGCAAGCTTCGGCGCATTTCTCAGAGTGTTCATCGAAGGACTCGGTGGCCTGAAAGCCAACTGGTCCGCGATGTTCCTCATCCTTTGCCTTGCCACCCTGATCTTGGGGAATATCGTCGCATTGGTGCAAACGAATGTGAAACGCATGCTGGCCTACTCAAGCATCGCCCATGCCGGCTACGCGCTGATCGGCGTGGTCGCAACCGGACACATCGGGACCTCGTCCGGTATCGCCAGCGTGCTGCTGTATCTCTCGCTCTATGCGTTCATGACGTTCGGCGCGTTCGCCATCGTCGCCATGCTTCGCAAGGACGGGATCGAAGGAGAAAACATCGAAGATTTCACCGGTCTCGCCAAACGGCATCCGGTGGCCGCGCTGCTCATGTTGATCTTCATGGTCTCGCTGGCGGGCATTCCTCCGACCGCGGGGTTCATCGGAAAACTGTATGTCTTTATGTCGGCGGTGGAAGCCGGTCTGCCGTGGCTGGCTGCCGTCGCGCTCATCTTTGCCGTCATCTCGGCCTATTACTACCTCCGGCTGGTGATGGTCATGTACATGCGCGAGCCGATCGACCTGTCGAGCGCGAGCCCTCGCATGGTCATGTCACCGAGTCTCTCCATCGTGTTGGCCTGCGCGGTGGCCGGGGTGGTCATCTTTGGGATCTATCCGAACCCACTCGTGGACTTCGCCATGCAAGCGGTATCAGCGCTCAAGTAAGGCCGTCGTGGGTTGCCGATCCGCATGCGGAGCATCATGACCGTCCTCCGCTTCCTGATCGAGACTGTCACCGCGTTCTTGCGCCAGGGCTGCCCGAGTCTGGCGGCGGCCTTGGCCTTTTTCTCCCTACTCTCGCTCTTTCCGCTCGTCTTTCTTCTCCTGTATGGGATCAGCTTCCTGGTCAGCCAAACCATCATCGGCGAGCAATTCATCCTGAGCTTCCTGAAGGGCTTTCTGCCTTCATTGGGTGAACGATTGGCTGAAGAGCTGCACCGGATCAGCGCATTGGAAAGTGTGCGCTGGCTCGTATTTCTGTCGTTCTTCTGGTTTGGAGGGCTCGTTTTTTACGAGCTCGACTACGCGCTCAACGTGGTATTTGAAAGCACCCAAAAGCGTCACCCGTTGATTTCTTCCGCGATCTCCATCGCCCTGCTGGGATCGACAGGGCTTCTATTGTTCCTCTCCTATGTCGCCACGCAAACCATCACCTTTCTGACCGCCTATGCGCCGAAGCTGTGGGGGCTCGATCTCGTCGCCCTCGCCGCCCATGATTTTCATCTCACATACACCCTCCCCTTTTCCCTGGCGTTCCTGACGGTGAGCCTGCTGTACCGCCTGGTGCCTCGCCGCCGCCCTCAGTGGCGCCACGCCATGGCAGGCGCGCTGACGTTCAGCCTGCTCTGGGTTTCGGCGAAGTTGTTGTTCGTGAGCTACAGCGACTATGCCACGGTCTACGCACGGCTCTATGGATCGTTGTTGGAGGTCGTCCTCTTGCTCCTGTGGGTGTACTATTCCGCCGGACTCTTGCTTTTCGGTGGGATCATCGCCCGCAAGCTACAACAGGTCACCTGCCTGCCTCAACCAACGACGACTGATGATTAGAGACCGGAATGAGTCACTGGTCATTGGTCAATAGTCACTGGATGGCCGAACATCGTCTAATGACCTATAACGAATGACCAATGACGCGATTATCGGCTGGAACCGCTGCGTAGCTGTAGAAAATGCACGATGGTCGAATGGGTCACAAGCCCGACGATTTCCCCATCCTGCATGACCACCAAGCGATCCCACCCTTCGCGGGCCATACGCTCCAGCGCATGCATCACAGGACTATCCGGCTCGATCACCAACGATTCCGAACGAGGACGCATCACCTGCTCGACCCTGCGCCAGGGCCACAGCGACGGCGGGACGCTCTGAATCTCAAGCGTGGTGATCAGTCCCACCAATCGCCCGTCCTCTAACACGGGGAAACCGCCGTAGCCATAGGATTGGAAATACTGATTCACCGCCACATCCAGCGTGCAATGCGACGGAACGGAGGCGACCGTCGTCGCCATGACATCCCGAATAGGGACCGCCGCCAACGACTGGCGCATGTCGGCTTGGCGACGGCTCGCCAGGGCGGCGGCGAAGAGAAACATGCCGATGACCACCACCCACCCGCCGTTCGATGCCATCGACGTCGGCAATCCGCCGCTCGCGGCCCCGTACAGCACGACAAGGCCCGCCAGCCCAAGCATCAATCCAAACGCAAGGCCGACCCCTGCGGCTTGCTTGGTCGCTCGATAAAAATCCTTTCCCCATGCCCACAGCCCCGCGCGTAACATCCGCCCGCCGTCCAGCGGAAAACCTGGAATCATATTGAAGAGCCCGAGTTGCATATTGACGAAACCCAGCAAGGCCCCGAGCATGACCCACCCCTGGAGGCCATGTTGCCGTTGAATCGCCTCGGCCAGCTCCACGAACCCAAAGCACAGACCGCCGATCACAAAGCTGACCGCCGGCCCGGCCAACGCAATGAGAAATTCGGCGCGGGGTGTGGGGGCTTCCTTCCGCATGTGAGCCACGCCGCCGAAAATAAACAACGTAATCTTTTCAATCGGGATGTGGTAGTACAACGCGACGTAGGAATGGCCGAGCTCATGCAAGAGCACGGAGGCGAATAACAGGACTGCCGCGAGGCCCCCCATGGCCCAATAACGTCCGGACGTGAGCCCGGGCAAACTGTCCGGCAAATACCCGGTCGAGAGCGACCAGGTGACGAGGAGAAACACCACGAACCATGAGGCATGGATGCGGATCGGAATTCCCAACGCGCGACCGATTTCCCAGGAAGGTACTTGCATCGACAACACCGTAACAGCGGAATACGCAAGGGGTCAATTCTTCTCCATCGGTTCAGGTATACTAGCCCCCATGCGACGACACGTTCTGCGACGCCTGCTGATCGGCTTGCTGTCAGCCGCGGCTTCCTGGCCGTTCGTTCCCGTAGACGGTGTGGCCCAAGTGATCAAGTCCGGTCCACCGACCTGCCCGGGTGTGGCACTGACATTCGATCTCTGTCCCGTGCGGAAGGGACCCGGCTACGATCGGCCGTTGATGGACTATCTGATCACACATCATATTCCCGCCACCTTCTTCATGTCCGGCAAGTGGATAGCCAAACATGAACCGGAAGTGAACCGTCTGTTGGGCATGGAATTTTTCGAAGTCGGGACCCATGGTGACGTCCATGCCCACCTTCCCATGCACAATGCCGACGAACAGCGCGCGGAGATCCTTGGCCCCGTCAAAATCCTGCAAGACCGTTATGCCCGTCCGGCGACGTTGTTTCGGCCGCCGTACGGCGAATACAACGACGTGACCGTCGCCGTGACACAGCTGCTCGGCCTGCAGTTCATCCAATGGAACATCGAATCGGGCGATCCGGACCCCACGCTCTCCGCCGAGCGGATCCTCGCCAAAGTCGCGCAGCGCGCGAAACCGGGGAGCATCATCGTCTTCCATGCCAACGGCAAGGGCAAGCAAACCCGGCAAGTGATCGAGCAGCTCACGTCGGACATCCTGCCCCGGAAAGGACTCCGACCCATGACCGTCAGCGAGCTGCTGAACTGTACTCCCCCGACCCATGACTGACCCGGTGATCAGGAACATACAGCCGGACGATCGTGAGCCCGTCGTTCAATTGCTCGGTGAGTCCGATCCCTGGAGAAGACTCGGATACTCGAAGGACGATTGGAACCGCATCTTTTGTCCGACGCCTCAGGGAAGAGACTGTTATGTCGCTCTTCTCGATGGACAAGTGGCGGGCGTCGCCATCGTGAAGCAGAAATTTCTCCTGGGCGATTATTTGGAGCTCTTAGGCGTGGCTGAATGGGCTCGTCAGAAGGGAATCGGCGGTCGGCTGTTGCAGCACATCGAGGAGCTCGTCTTTCAGAGAACCAAGAACCTCTTCGCCTGCGTGTCGGACTTTAACGAGTCCGCTAGGGCCTTCTACAAGAAACACGGCTATCTGGAAATCGGCCCCATGCCCAATTTTTTGATTCCAGGCAGCGCCGAAGTGCTCTTGCGCAAAACGGCAGGACCGGCAAGAAACAGTCAATAGTCATTGGTCACTCGTCATTGGTATGATGAGAGAGCATTCGCCGTTCAATGACCATTGATCAATGACTAATTTACGAGTCAAAAAGTTTCTCCACACCCGCATGCGGGTCAGCGATTTGGATGAGACCATCCGGTTTTACTCGACCGTCTTGGGCCTTGAGGTCATCGAACGGAAAACCTCGCCTCGCGGATCACACCTCGCCTTCTTGAAGGTACCCAACAGCGACGAGTTGATCGAACTGACCAGTTTCCCGCCAAGCGGCCCGGTGAAGGTCCAGGAAGACCTCGTGCATTTGGCTTTTCAAGTCGAAAGCCTCGATGAAACGATCGCTTCGCTCAATGCGCAGCGGGTCAAGATCACCGACGGCCCGACGACCACCTCTTCCGGCAGCCGGTTCATCTTCATTGACGCGCCCGACGGTTATGAGATCGAGCTCATTGAACGGCCGGCCGGCGAGACAATCGTGTGAGACTCGTGAAGCGTATCGGCCAACGGTTTCAGGTTTCATGTTTCAAGTTTGAGGTTTTGGATTCTGCACAACTTGAAACTTCGAACATGAAACCTGGAACTCAGGATCGGAGGAATGAACGACGAGATACGGAGGAGGAGAAGAATGAAGAACGGTTTCTTCCGCGGACATGGCCTCGGCAACGATTATCTGGTGATGGATCGCAAGGAGCTGACGTTCAAGTTGATCCCAAAGAACATCAAGTCGGTCTGCGACCGCAATTGGGGCGTAGGCAGCGACGGAATTTTAGCGTTGGTCCCTTCGAGGAAGGCGGATTTCGGCCTGCGCATTTTCAACCCGGACGGCAGCGAGGCGGAAAAGTCGGGGAACGGCCTCCGAATCTTTGCGCGTTATCTCCATGCGACCGGGAAGACGAAGAAAACGCGTTTCACGGTCGAGACAAAGGGCGGGCTGGTCGGCATTGACCTGCATATAAACCGGCATGGCGATGCAGCCGCTGCGACCGTCGCGATGGGCGTCGCCACGTTCAAGCCGGATGCGCTCCCCTGTTCACTGAACGTGCCTGAGTTGATTCAGCAGCCGATCGAAGCGGCAGGCCGCTCGTTGATTTTTACCGGCGTCAGTGTCGGCAATCCCCATTGTGTCGTCTTCAAGCCCACCGGAGAATCCTGGTCACGGGAGGAACTCTTGGCCCTTGGGCCGGCCCTGGAAAACCACAGGCTGTTTCCTAAACGGATCAACGTGCAGCTCGCGGTTCCAACCGGACGTAACGAAGTCTTCATTCTGATTTGGGAGCGAGGCGCAGGAGAGACGCAGGCCTCCGGCTCGTCGTCCTGTGCGGCAGCCAGCGCGGCGGTGCGCCTGGGCTTGGTCAAGAGTCCCGTCACCGTGAAGATGCCGGGGGGCGTGCTGAATATCACCGTGGCTCCGGACTTCAGCCTCACCATGAAGGGGCCGGTGGCCGAAGTCGCGCGTGGGACATTGAGCCCGTCGTTCGTCCGCTCGCTACGCTGACCACGTCAATGGTCATTGGTCAATAGAACCGGAGAACCGGCTATGACAAATTCAAGGAATGTCACATCTTTCCAAGATTTGGATGTTTGGAGAACCGGGAGAGACATCCGCAGACGTCTCTATCTCATCGCAAATCGACTGCCAAGACGAATCCTACCTGACAAAGGAGGAAGTGGAATCGCTGCATGAAGAATTGTTCACGTTCCTCCGTCTCTTGAACGGATATATCCGCAGCATTGGGACAGCAGACCATCAATAGCCCTCTCCCCACCATCATTGATAAAATGGTTACTCGTCCTGGCGACCATTGACTAATGACCGTTGACCAATGATTGTACCCGTTCCCCATTGACTATCGACCAATGACTGTTGACTTCCAATCCAAACTCGCCCATCTGCCCGGTAGTCCCGGCGTCTACTTGTTCAAGAACGAGCAAGGAGAAATCATTTACATCGGGAAAGCCGCGGTGCTCGCCGATCGCGTCCGATCCTATTTCCAGAAGGGAGCAGACCACAGCCCCAAGACCGGTCTTCTCGTCAGTTGCGTCACGGACGTAGAGACACTGGTGACCCGATCTGAGCTTGAAGCCCTGATTCTGGAGAGCAATCTGGTCAAGCGCCACAAACCCCGTTTCAACATCGTGTTGCGGGACGACAAGCAGTATCCCTATGTGCGGCTGCCCATCAAAGACGATTTTCCACGCCTCTCGATCGTGCGCCGCGTGCAAAAAGACGGGGCCCTTTACTACGGCCCCTATACCCCCGCGAACGCCTTGCGGGAAACGTTGAAAGTCATCAAACACGTCTTTCCTCTCGCCACATGCGCGATAGACATCGACGGGACCGCCGACCGCGCCTGCATCGAATTCGAGATCAAGCGATGCATGGCGCCCTGCACCGGCAATCAGTCGAAAGAGGAGTACCACCAGATCGTCAAACAGGTCCGCCAGTTTTTGGAAGGCCGGGATCTTGAATTACTGGACGATCTGCGTGCCCGCATGGAAACGGCGGCCGACCGGGAGGAATTCGAAGAAGCGGCCCGGCTGCGCGACCGTCTCTTTAAGATCCAACGCATGCTGGAAAAGCAGCGGATCACGCAGACCTCGTCGACCGATCAGGACGTGATCGGCTTAGCCAGACAAGGTTCGGCAGTGGACCTCCAGATTCTGTTCGTGCGCGGCGGCTTGCTGATCGGACGGAAAGATTTCTTCTGGCCTCAGTCGGCGGACACGCCGGACGAGGAGCTGGTCCGGTCCGCGATCGAACAGTTCTACAACAAGGACGGCCAGCCGCCCAGAGAAGTCCTGAGCCCGGCCAAACTGGAGGACGCCATGTTGATCGAACAGTGGCTCTCCGACAAGCGGGGCGAACCAGTCCGGATTCTGACACCCGAACGCGGCGCCAAGCATCAGCTCGTCCTCTTAGCCGAAGAGAATGCGGCGGCGGCGGTCGCCGATCACTTGCGCGATGAGGAACTCGACCGGCAAGCGGGTGAGGAGCTGAAACGGCTGCTGAGGCTGGAACAGGCTCCACATCGAATCGAAGGGTTCGATATCTCGAATACGATGGGCAACCAATCAGTCGCCTCGATGGTCGTGTGGGAAGACGGACAGATGAAGAAGGCGGACTATCGGCGGTTCAAAATCCAAACGGTCACAGGGGCCAACGACTTCGCCAGCATGAAAGAAGTGGTCACGCGTCGCTACCGGCGAGAGGAGAATCTGGCGCAGCCGGATCTGATTCTCATCGACGGCGGGTTAGGCCAACTGGCCGCCGCGCTGGAGGGACTCAAGGAGGCGGGACACCCGGGGCTACCGATCCTGGGGCTGGCCAAGGCCCGCGGCGACAAAGAGGAGCGCGTCTTCTTGGCGGGAAGAAAAAATCCGATTGTCCTCCGATCCACCTCTCCGGCCACCCATCTGTTGCAACATGTTCGCGATGAAGCGCATCGCTTCGCGATCACATTTCACCGAAAGTTGCGCGGCAAGTCACTGCTCAGTTCAAAACTGGATCAAGTCGTCGGGATCGGGGAAATTCGGCGCAATCAGCTTCTCAACCGGTTCGGCAGCCTCGACAAGCTGGTTTCGGCCAGCGATGAAGCCCTACGGGAGGCAGGACTCACTGCGGAGACCGTGTTGAATTTCCGCCGGGCGCTTGAACAAGAGCATCCGTCGACCTCGACTCGCCGCTTAAAATAAATACCGAAAACTGAACGTTCCCAGATGGACGAAGGCGTGGTAGGTCCCGTCCACGGTCGGATTTTGATTGCCGGTCACCGTGCGTGATTCATAGAACCATTCCTGATAAGCAAGATCGAGCCCGATGCCTTTCGGCCACAGCGCCGACTCGCCGCTGCACGGAATCAGACCCAGGAATCGTCCCGCTCCTTTGCAAAGCACTCCCGCGCCGAGGGACAATGTGTGTGCCGTCAGGGAAATGGTCGCAGGATTGAAGGTCCGATCAGGGACGGGATCTTCCGTATAGGTATAACCGGAACGGGCTGCGATGTCCCAATCCGGCAACCAGCGTGGATTCAGCCATTTATATTCGGTTCCGACCGCGATCACCGGCACGTTCTTCCACTGTTGGGGCTGGGGAATCGTCCCACCGGTTGAAAGGCGGACATCAAGATTCCTATTCAAACTCCACCCCACATATTCGACATCGACTTCGACTTTCCATTCCCGCTCTGGGGATCGAATCGGCCAGACCGCGAGCGCCCCGAGCACCATCTGCGGCAATACAAGATCCGTCGAGGCATCGGCCATTTTTATTCCATTGACGAGAAACGACCCTTTCAAGGGCATCACAGCCTGCGAGCGATAGACAAGCCCGATTGAAACAACCGATTTACCGGCCTGGTTCTTCACGGGAGTATAGAGCATGCTCGCCGTCAGGCCGGCTCCGGTTCCCTGACCGTTTAGTTCGACGGACGCTCCGGCCGGAATTCCCAATCCTCCGGCGCTCACCTGTTTTTGTTCCACATGTCCTTCACCGAGAAAGCTTGCAAAGGTATAAATGTCGGCGCTCACACCGACAGAGAGCGCATCGCTTATTTTATACGCAATCGTCGGTTTGATTGCGATCAGCGGGAGCGCGGCCGAGGTGACGGCCGTGTTGAACGGACCATCAACAGGGTAGCTGGTATTCAAGCCGAACGGCGCCGCCAACCCGATCCCCACCGTCACGGGCGAGAGAAGGGGCGATCCAAGCGGGGCGAGATTGGCGCTGAGATAAAAGTTGCTGGGAGGGGGCCAGTTCACGCTCCCGTTGAAATCGCCGCGACTATCGAGACCGGCCGGGCTCTTGAACTTGACGGAACCCCCAACCGCATTCAGCCCCAGGATGCTTTGAACTCCTACCGCTTGAGTCAACCCGGCCGGGTTGTAGTGGATGGCTGAAGCATCATCGGCTTCCGCCGCGAATGCATTGCCCTGCCCCGCGGCGCGCGCCCCTTGAGGCTGAAAACGTAGGGCCTGCGCTTGAGCATCCGTCGGCTCCAGGAGGCAAGACCAGAAGATGACCATGAAAATACCTCCGCCGAGATATCGCGCATGGGTCAACATATGAGCCCTCCACTAACGCGTGTATCCCCCGCTGAAGAAAGGCTACACTGATCGGCTCCGATCCTCCTCGACGCTTTTCATTCGATACATACATAAGCGTACTAGCGTCATATGTCTCACGCATAGAGATGATCGGCCCTAGTACGTATTTGTGATGCCCCTAGTACGATTTATCGAGTTCTACGAGGTGATTGTATGGTAAATTTGAGCCCTCCTTCTTATGTTAGGAGGCTCACCGATGGCTCATGCACTCACGAGACAACCGTTCTCACGCGCGACATTCGACACACTCTCTAAAGTCGAATGTCAAAACCTTCTAGAAATTCTCCACTACGTGATGCAAGCGGAGACTCCCGATCACGTGCGGGATGTGCTTATTCGATTTCAAAACTATTTCTCCTTCACGAAAGCCTTAGGAGGTCTCGTCCGCCTCGGACCGAATCAAACATTCGCCGGATTCGGGAATGTCGTCAATGCCAGTTATCCGGATGAATGGCTGTACCTGTACTGGAAAAATGGGTTTGCGGACGTCGACCCGGTGTTCAAATCAGCCTTGACCTCAGCCGGCACTCAGCATTGGCAGGAGATCTATCGGGGCATGTCCTCCGAGAAGGAACAGGAGTTTATCGCCACCGCTCGCCAATTCGGCCTGTGCGACGGCATCACCACAGGATCGGTCGATCAAGCCTGTGGGGTCGCGACCTTCTGTTCGTTCGCCAGCGAGCAACCGCTTGATGCGAAGCGATTGGTTCCGCTCGTCGAATACCTGGGATATTATATTCACATGGCCTTGCTCAGAACCGCCTCGAAATCGGTGTCGGCAACCGGTCAATGCGTGAAAGGGCTTTCCTCTCGAGAAGTCACGATCCTCAATTGGATGAAGAACGGAAAAACCAATTGGGAAATCGGCAAGATTCTCGGAGTCAGCGAACGAACGGTCCGATTCCACATCGAGCGCATCTTTTCCAAACTCGAGGTGACGTCCCGCTCTCAGGCCGTTGCGACCGCCATCGAACACGGCCTCCCGGCACTTCACGGCTTGCCGTCAGCCATGTAGACATTCCCTTACATCCCCCGAGAGCCGATGCCGCTCTCGGTCGCCTGGTATCGGAGCTCGGCTAGGCGGCGCGCACGAGTCGCCGATCTTTTGCGAATTCAGCATACTCCACGATATCGTTTTCTTCGCGCTCCGTCGACGATTCCAGCTGCGCCCGGCTGAGAGCGGGCGTCGTTGTCGTGAGCCATTCGAGCATGCTCGGGCGACATGCTGAGGCTTGCATGCGAAATTCATCCAGATCGAGCAACCCACCGATAGAGAGCACCTCGGCCGGCGGGAGCGCGACCGGTTCCCCGATGGCATGGCACGGCCACCCCATGCGCTGAACCACCCGCAACAGCCTGTACTCGACCACCATATAGGTGTAGCGAACATCGTGAAGCCGGCACCATTGGTACATGCCCTTGAAGATGACTTTCATTAATCTTGCTGAAAGGCCACGATCAGCAATCGTCGGATCGACGGCTAGTCGTGTAATCTCCGCCGTATCGATTTCCTTCCGAACTTGGTGGCTTCCCACGAGGCAGGCGCTGAATTCACTTTCCAACATGAAGGGGACAGGCGCATGGGTCATGCGCACTAATCCCAACAATCTATTGTCGGCCCCAAACACCCCGATCGAGGTGCTCCACGCATCATAGACATCAGCTTCCAATCTGTCGGCCCGTTCAGGCACCCACTTCAGCCGTTCAGCAAACACACGATGCCGCAATTGATAGGCCTGGGTCATCTCCTCCTTTGTTTCGAGCGTCTTGACCAGAAGCTCTCCTTCGTAGAACGCGACTTCTCTTTCCTCTCTGATTGCTGTGACGTGCATGTGCAACCTCCTTGTCGGATTAGGGCTCGATATAAGCCCAATTCATTGGTGTACGTAGAGTCATTAGGACCGGTCGGCCAGTTAAAGTGGCCGAATGTTTCCATTTCAAGTAGCAAGACGGCACCTGGCGGACTCGCCAGGTGCCGTCCAGGTCTGGCTCACGTAAGTACTGGTACCGTCTGCTTGGTTTCCGGAGATGATGAGGAAGCTGAGGGAGGGATGGTGGCGTGACGGCAAGAGGTCGAGGGATTCACCTAGGGCTTGGCCATCCACCTGGCGTATCCGCCAGGTGTGTTACCTGTCCCTTTAGCTTACAAATACCGATCATGTGGTGCTGAACAGGTCCGTTATTGATGAGAAATGCGAAAGGAGGGTGTGGCGTGACACAAGGCAAGGCCAGTTTTCACTTATTGGACGGAGGGCTTCAGTCAACCTCCATATTGTCGACGGCTCGGCCGGTCCGACCACCGACGGAATCTCTCGATCTTTACCAGTTGCAGCCTTGCGTCGGCGAGTTAACGACCGCATTCAAAGCGACTGAAGGCCGGTTGAGTAAACTCCTGGAAGATCGGAGCCGTGTCGGTCGAGATCTCCATGACTCCGTGCTGCAATCGTTGTATGCCATCGGGTTGAACATAGAAGCGGCGCGGCGGTCTCGGAACGACCAGACGATGGAACGGAAGGAAGCCGACGACCGGATGATCCACCAGATCAATCAACTGATTCATGAGATCCGTGGGATGATTCGAGAGTTAGAGTCGGGCAGTGTTCAAGAATTCGACTTGTCATCGGAGCTCTCCACGTTATGCTCGACCTACGAGCAAGCCGGGCGGTTGTGCATTAAGCTGGATATCCAACGCAGCGCCGTCGAGGTGCTGACGCACGAGGAAGAGCGCGAAATCCTGAATATCGTGCGCGAGGCGCTCAGCAATTGCGCGCGGCACGCCGACGCAACCCGAGTGGTCATCTCGATTCGCATGCGGGGCGCGAGGGTTCGCGTGAGCATTCAGGACGACGGCATTGGATTTTCGCCGTCGGACGGGCATCCACGAGGCTATGGGCTTGCGAATATGGAGGCTCGAGCCAAGCGGCTCGGCGGGGTCTTGCGGGTTCAGTCCAAGACAGGAGCAGGGACGCACGTCATCGCGGAATTTTCCTTAGAACCTCAGTTGACATCCATATGAAACCATCACCGACCAGCATCATTCTTATCGACGACCATGAGATGGTTCGTCGAGGGTTGCGCGCGCTGCTGCACCTCGAACCGGATATGGCGATCGTCGAGGAGGCCGGAACGGTGGCGGACGGCGTCGCGGCCGTGGAACGTCTCGCCCCGCAGATGGTGTTACTCGACGTGAAACTTCCGGACGCCTCGCTGACCGAAGCCTGCCGACGACTGCTGGCCGTGGCGCCGAAGCTTCGGATCCTCGTCCTGACGAGTTACGCAGAAGATTCCTCGGTGATGGCCGCCGTCCAAAACGGAGCCCACGGTTACGTCCTCAAGGATATTCGAATGGATGAGCTGATTCGCGCCATTCGCACCGTCGCCGGCGGACAGGGCTACCTCGACCCACGAGTCACCCAGCAAGCCCTGCGCTGGATTCGGACCAGTTCGCACCTGGGAACGACGCCCCATGGGACTTCTCGACTCTCCCCGCAAGAACGCTTGATCCTGCCGCTTCTGGCTGAAGGAAAAACAAATAAAGAGATCGCCGTCCAGCTCCGCTTGAGCGACAAAACGGTGAAAAACTACCTGGCCAATATCTTTGATAAACTGCAGGTCAAGCGTCGGACAGAAGCCGTGGCCTGGTTCATGAGGGAAACCCAGGTGCCTGGTGGGGCGAGAAGCCAAAACTTCTAACACGTCAAGCACCGACTCATGCCCGCGGTTTTTCCTCATTCCCTCTCTGACCCTGACGCTCCCTCCAGCATTGCCCGCTGATCGCTCACTATCCACTGAACTAGCAGGCTGTTGACAAAGTCCGCCAGCGGCGTTCCCCGCCTTGCCGAAGCGGCTTCGCGAGACAGGTCGCGACGCTTGGAAATGTGAAGCCCGCTTCGACGAGTCTGTGAGGCGCGCGAGGCCCCCGGCTTCGCCGCGCCGGGCGTCGACGAGGCGCGAGGCGAGCGCGCTGGGATGGGCGGGTGAGAATGACGGCCTCTCTGAACAGCCTGCGGGGCATTAGGATTCCCTCTGTGAGAGTAAAGGAGGCTTCATCCCTTGGTCGTCAGATAGTTCGTCAATAACCTGCCAGTCGATTCTCGCCGACAAGTTTGTGAATTGCAGCAGGCATTGGCTCATGCGGAACGTGCCCATCGCCCGGGGCAGGCTGGACGGCTCGCGCGGCCCATCGACACCACGCACACATGGAATTGACAGCTTCGCATTCACTAACTAGGATACGCTCCGTCGTCGATTCGTCACGGGAAAGAGCCCGCATCGTTGTCCAGCTAGGAGGGTTTTGATGTTCGATTCTGATTCGACCGAATCCCACGATATGCACAGACCACCGAAGACTTCACACTCAGCCGCCAATCACGTCGAGGCCACGTTCGAATCCATTGTCTTTGCGAGTCGATGGATTCAAGCTCCGCTCTATGGTGGACTCATCGTGGCGGAGCTGCTCTATGCCTACAAATTTCTCGTCGAGCTCTGGGAAATGGTGCTCCACATCAACAAGATGGATGAGACGGTCTTCATGCTGGGAGTTCTGGGATTGATCGATGTGACGATGGTCGCGAATTTGCTGACCATGGTGATCATCGGAGGGTATGCGACGTTCGTCAGCAAGCTGGATTTGGAGCAACATCCGGATCGCCCCGATTGGCTGACTCATGTCGATCCTGGAACCATCAAGATCAAGCTGGCGGCTTCCTTGATCGGCATCTCCAGCATTCATTTATTGAAAGGATTTGTCGACGTCGCCAATGAAAACCCGGAACATTTGAAGTGGAAGATCTTCATCCACATGACCTTCTTAGCGTCCGCCATTTTACTGGCATGGACCGACAAGATCATGCAAAAGGACAAGAAGCACTGAGGTGAAGAGGCCCTAGAGGCTCTAGCGTCGCTCCCTGTTTTCCATAAGCGGAAATGGTTTGTCGATAACCTGCTGGCGCAGGCACAGAATTCGAGAGCTGCTAGGCGGCGAGTTTGGAGGATCCGTTGGTCTCAACAGCCGACTTGATCGCTTCGACCGTCAACGGCTTGCCAAGACGTCCGTCGATGTGGAACGGAAGGTGCGCCGCAACCTCGCTACCGAACGGCTCCTGCGCCAGCCCTAGAATTCGCAACCGAGAGAAGCGCTCCTTCAACCTTCGCACGTGCATGCGCACTGATTCCTGAGCCAGTACGTTGCACTCGACAACGAACAAGGTGGGCGCAAGCTCCGGCCCTATCTTGGCCAGATCTTCGACATCCGACAGGGTATGGACGCGATATCCGAGTTTTTCCAATGTTCTGTTAATAACGGCTTGACTGACGATTTCGCTCACATAGACCAGCGCGTCACGAGATCCGACTGTCTCCGGCACGCCGTCACCGGCGCGTGCAAGCGGAAGGTCAAACCAGAAGCGGCTCCCCTTCCCCGGCGTACTCTCAAATGCAATCGTTCCCCCCAGCAGCTCGACGAGCTGTTTGGCCAGCGCCAATCCCAAGCCGGTGCCCCCATACTTGCGCCGATAGGATCCGTCTACCTGCACAAAGGGTTGAAACAATCGTTGCGCGTCCGCCGCGCTGATGCCGATCCCCGTATCGGCCACGGTAAATCGGATACGACCAGCGCCGATCCGTTGTCCGGACATCGGTTCATCGGACGGCTGAGAGACCGGGTGAACGTGCACGTAGACTTCCCCACGCTCAGTAAACTTCACGGCGTTACTGAGCAACAGGGAGAGAAGCCTCCCGAGGTGAGCCGGATCGCCCCAGAGCGTCGTCGGCACCGCCGACATGATGTCCTGGCGCAGGACCAATCCTTTCTCTTGTGCCCGCGCTCGGAACGCCGCCACACTGTCATCGACCACTCGACTCAGCACAAACTCCTCCCGATTCACCGTGGCGCGACCGGTATCCAGTTTGGAAAAGTCCAAGATGTCGTTGACGATTCCCAGCAATACGTCGGCGGATTCCTTGATCGTTTCGGCGCAGTCTCGTTGCTCAGGGGAGAGCTCCGTATCGAGCAACAATTCATCCATTCCAATGATGCCGTTCATCGGCGTTCGAATCTCGTGACTGATCGTCGCCAGAAATTCAGATTTCAGCCTGGCGCCTTCAAGCGCGGCGTCGCGAGCCCGCACCAACTTCTCCCGGCTGTCTCGTAGGTCTCGCATGGCCTGACCGGCCCGTACCATATAGCGGACCCGATGCCCAAGGAGCAGGCCATTGATCGGCTTCACGATGAAGTCGGTAGCCCCTACGTCATAGGCGTGAGTAATCGACTGATAGTCCTCCAGCCCGGTCATGATCAGGATAGGTGTATGCGCGCCTTCCGGAATCCGCCGCAACTCGGCGCACACGGCAAAGCCGTCCATTTCCGGCATCATGATGTCCAGCAGTACCAGATCAGGAAGATGGCGGACGAACGCCTCAACCCCAAGACGTCCATTTTCCGCCTCTTCGACCGTCCAACCGGCTTGCTCGAGCGCCGCACGCGCCAGCAGGCGGGCGACGGTATCATCATCGACAAGGAGAACCGTGGGGCGACGTTCCTCCGTCATGCCGCCGCCCTCCCCTTGCTGATTTCAGCATGAAAGGCGACACAGGCCGCGGCGTAGTGGCGCTCCAGTGTCCTGAGCGCTTCCTCCGTTCGCTCCAGCTCTTGACTGGCGCCCATCATTTCCAGATCACGACAGCCGGATGCCACCGCCATGGCTCCCAGCTGGGCGCTGCTCGACTTCAGAAGATGCGCGGCGGCACGCAGCTCAGCCGCATTTCGTGACAAGACGGCACGGCGTATCCGATCGAGGATCTCCGGCGACGAGTCCATGTACTGCCTCACGATGCGCGCGACGATATCGGGTTGGCCTGGTCGTTGCACGGCGCGGATGGCGGCGAGCGCTGATTGATCAATCGCCGCCGATTCAACATTCGTGTCCCGCTGTGTTTCCGCCTTTTGAAAAACGTCCTGCGGTCGGTGATCGTTCCGTCGCAACGGCACACTCGACGACGCGCCGACCCCATCGACCGGGCCGGCTCTCTTCTTGGACACCCAACGGGCCAGCACCTGCTCAAGCTGAGACAGCGTAAATGGCTTTGTCAGGTAGTCGTCCATGCCTGCGGCAAGGCATAATTCTCGATCTCCCTGCATCGCATGTGCCGTGAGCGCAACGATCGGCACGCGGGGAAAAGTTTCGCGTTTCTGGTTTCGAGTTTCTATTCGGAAGCCTGAAAC
Organism: Candidatus Nitrospira nitrificans; assembly: GCF_001458775.1. Lineage (NCBI taxonomy): Bacteria > Pseudomonadati > Nitrospirota > Nitrospiria > Nitrospirales > Nitrospiraceae > Nitrospira > Candidatus Nitrospira nitrificans. Next base: position 386,421 of record NZ_CZPZ01000012.1, on the reverse strand, counting down.
CTGAAACCCCGAACTCGAAACAGTTTTGGCCGCCTCATGTTCTCTGATCAATCGAGTCGCGGTGAATCCATCCATTTCAGGCATTTGGCAATCCATGAAGATGAGCGAGTACTCCGCGCCCTCCACCGCGGCCGCAGCGACCGCCTCTCGCCCGTTCTCAGCCGTCTCAATTTGGAGATCGAACGTTTCCAGCATGCCGCAGGCGACTTCTCGATTCACCGGGTTGTCTTCAACCAACAGAATGCGGACCAGATCTGATCCTTTCGCAGGATGGACGAACGTTTCACCGCCGATGCCGCGTTTCTCGGCGGGAGACGGCAGCGACATCCGGACAGGGTCGCATCGTTTGAAATATGCGTCAAACCTGAAGGTGGATCCCTTTCCCAGAGCGCTTTGAATCTCGATATGCCCACCCATGATCGTGACGAGTTGCTTAACGATCGCCAGCCCTAAGCCGGTGCCGCCATATTTCCTTGTGGTTGAGCCGTCGGCTTGGGAAAACGCGGCAAAGATATACGCCTGAGCCTCGGGGGAGATGCCGATGCCTGTGTCTCGTACCATGACCGACAATCCATACGTCTCCCCTTGCTGGCTCTCTAGGGACACAGCCACCTCGACGCCGCCCCGCTCTGTGAACTTGACGGCATTGCCGACCAGATTGACGATGATTTGCCCGAGCCGCGTCGGATCACCGAGCAGGTAAACGGGAATATCATCGGCAATATGCCACGATAGCTTCAGATGCTTTTTCTGCGCTTCGGACATCGCCAGATCAATCGCTTCCTGAATCGTCCGACGAACCTCAAACGGGATCGCCTCCAGTTGTAATTTCCCGGCTTCGATTTTTGAGAAGTCCAAGATGTCGTTGATCAGCGCGAGCAGGATCGAACCAGATCGATGGATGGATTCCGTCAAATAACGTTCTTTGTCGCCGAGAGGGCATCGGAGCATGAGTTCCGCCATGCCGAGCACGCCGTTCATAGGCGTCCGAATTTCATGACTCATGTTCGCGAGGAACTGACTCTTGGCCCGGCTGGCGGCTTCGGCGGTTTCCTTGGCCTGACGCAGCAGCCCTTCCGCTGTTTTGCGGTCGGTTATATCGATGTGGATCCCGACCATGCGGGGCAATAACTCACTTTCATCCTTGGTTCCGCGTGCAAAAATCCATCGGTACGACCCATCCTTATGACGAAGACGGTGCTCATTCTCGAACGCGGAGGTTCGCCCGTTCAAATACGCCTCAATGGCGTCCAATGACCGCTCGTGGTCTTCAGGATGAATCCGGCTTTCCCATTCCTGAAACGTGTTGGCGAGCTCATGATCCTCATACCCAAGTTGCCGTTTCCACTCGGGCGAGAAATACACGTCGTTCGTATTCAGATCCCAGTCCCAAATCCCGATGTTCGTGCTCTGTACCGTCGTCATCAGGCGTCCTTCGCTGGTTCGGAGCGCCTGTTCGGCCTTCCGTCTATCGGCGGCCTCGATCGCGAGGGCCACCGTATTCGCGACGGATGCGGCAAAATGCTGTTCCTCCATCATCCACTGTCGCTTCGGGCCGATGTGTTCGTGGCAAATGACGCCGACCATCCGGCCTTCCGATCGAATGGGCACGTCCAGCATGGAGGTAATGCCGAGCGGAGCCAGGTAGCCCGCCGTAAATTCCGCTGTTCGCGTATCCGTTTGAGCATCATCGGCTGCGATGACACGTTCGGTTTCGAGTTCCCGGAAGTAATTCGGGTAATCCGTCGCGCTCAACGCCAGCCCCTGAGAATGTTCTCGAGTGGCGAGCTGATACAGATCAGCACAGTGAAGGCCGGATCGATCATCGGTAAAAAACCAGATGCTGACTCGCTCCGCATGGAGACATTCCGCGGCCACGCGGGTGACGGCTTGAACCGCGCCTTGGAGATTACCGCCGTACACGTGCGCATTCTTGGCCAGCTCGGATAATCCCGCTTGAATGCGCCGGAGAAGGCCTTCTATGCGCAGACGTTCTCGTTCGACTTGCTTCTGCTGACTGATATCCCGGAAGACCAGAACCGCTCCCATCACTCCACGGTCCGACAGCATCGGCGTGACCACCAACGAGATCGGGACCAGCTGGCCGTCTGCCTTCACCAGCAAGCCGTCGTCCGTCCGATATGGCTCGCCGGATTCAAGAGGCGGAAACGTCGCATCGGTGATCAAACACTCTTCTCGGAATTCCCCCGGTCCCGGAGAAATCATCTGGTACACGGGACGATCGATGAGGGCGCGAGCCGTTTCTCCCAACAACAGTTCAGCCGCCTGGTTCGTCATCTGGATCTTCCACGCCGGATCGACGACACAGAGGCCATCCCCCAGCGAGTACAACACGGCCTGGAGCTTATTGCGTTCCCGCGCCAGTTGTGTGTCGCTGGTCTGTTTGAGCTGAGCGTAGAGATCCTGCATCTCCTTCGAGGAGAGAGCCAGCGACCGCTCCAAGAGCGCATGGCCCTGATCGGCCTCCACATAGCTCCGTTCAATCCGCTCAAGCAACTTGCTCCAAGCCTCGAGTGACGGCGGCGGATGCTGTTCATCCAGGTCTAAACGTTTCAGTTGTCGAGCCAGCATCGGGTGCATGAACGATCACGCCGCTTCGCTTAACGTCGTTAGCGTCATCGTCTGATTGTGGAGATCACAGGTTCCTGTCGCAAAGGGGGACAGCTCCCCGTAGGAGTAGAACCCGATCTGTCTGGTCCCTTTGGGAAGCACATCCAGAGTCGCCTCGATTTCTTCTTCCGTTCGTTCCCCCAACACCAGACGCCGCCCCACACAACTGATCGCAATCGCAAGGGTGCAAGAACCGCCGTCCGTCGATGGCTTCGTGGAGGAGGCCGCCTCCGACGCGCCTTGAACGAGCCGGTCGAAATTCGCCTTCATCAACTGCACGAACGCTCCTTCCGGAATATCGCCGGCGAACGTGAGCGACTGTTCCCGCTCATCCACGGCCAAAATGGTTCGGACCAGGCTCTTGGCGTCCGATTCGCTGGCGCGCAACGCGAGCGGAAACAAGAGCCCCGTCGCCGGCAATCCCGCAGCTCGATCGCCGAGATATTCCTTGTAGAGCTGGAGGGCGGGGCGACCATCGAGCTCAAAGAGGACGTTTCCTTTCGATCTCGTCACACGACGCTCCGGGCCGAACAGATCCCAGCCCCCTTTCGATCCATGCCCGATCCGAATGCGATCGCCATAGAACCCGACTGCCGTCACAAAGCCTGTTTGCGGCCGTCGGTTTTGCAACACCCAGGTTCGACGAAAACGGTCGCCGTCTCCGGCCAATCCACCGGTCACGACAACGGAGGTCGGGACCGCAGCATTGAGGCCTCGGACCAGCTCGCTCCCGTTCACGCACAGTCCATCTGAAAGGACGAGGATGCCTCGCAATCGAGCATCTTTCAGCTGGCGGGCAATATCCTGCCCGGCGACAAACGAGTCGTCCATCGACTGCACGGGGGCGCTGGCCATCCGAAGATCCGTATGGTCAAAGCGTACGATCGCGGCACTCACACTTTCGTCAAAGATCTGTGTTCCCAGAATCTCTCCGGCAGTCGAGCATCCCATGACGACCGATTCAGGATAGTCACCCATCACCTCGTTGAGCGGGTCGGCCGAATCGAGCAAGCCGGAAGGCCCGAACAGCAACACCAATGTTCGGCGTGAGTCAATCCGTGGACGATTTGTGACGGACCAGCGTTCTTTCTGATCGTAACGAAGGGTATGAACTTCCATCATGTTGCTCCTTCAGGTTGAAGGCTATGCGGCCATCCGCTTCTCAGGAGTAGAGGATCTGTCCGCTGCGCAACGAGTCGCTGCCTGTCGGCTGAACCTCGATCGTAGGAAACCACAGAAGCCGGACAATTCCACGAAGGCGGCACCGCCATGTCTTTGATTCTGAGTAGGCCCTTGTGGAAAGAAGACCTGCCGGAACTGTTGGATGTCAGTGGAAGAATCGGCTGGTTCGGACAAGAACATTGCCACGGAACTCCCTGATACTACATTGGTTTCCAGTAAACCCATACCCTATTGTTTCGGTCGCTCGATCACAAAACTTGATAGGAACCTGGGAGGAGGGAAGTCACGGGGAGCTACATGACTGTCGGAAGAAAAGCTCAAGCTAACCAGCGATATCCGATTTCCTTCGGCTTCGCGTCATGACCACGCGGCTGTCAGGCTTCCATCCTTGTCACGCCAGTGGGGCGTCCAAGCGAGCGCCACGAGCTTGACGGCAATATTGGCTTTGGTGGGCTTGATCGAAATCGTTTCGAGTTTTTCAGTCAGAGGGGCGGTGGCCGCGGTCAGCGCGTCGCTCTCCGACTTAAATTGGGCTTCAAGGTCGATCAGCTGCTGCTGAATCGCTGCGACATTTTCTTCGGCTACGCCCACATCTTTTGACTCTTTCATGACCCGACCCGCGCTGCGGATCGCGGTCGTGGCACGGCCGATGTTCGAGGCGCTGATCGTCTTCCGGCCGAGGAAGGCTCCGAGGATGGAGGCCCCGACGGAAATGGCCGCTTGCACCTGGCTGGAACGGGATTCGGCTTGCTGCTTTTCTTTGGCGAGTTCCGCGCGCCTGATCCGGTCTTGAAGCGCCGCCATCTTCGAGGCATATTTCTGGCGAAGCGCTTCAGCCCCCTTGTCGCGCTGTTCCCGCCCGGTCTGCTGCAACCGCACGCGGAAATCCCGCTCAGACTCCCCTGGTTTCGACAGGTCTTTCGTGCTGGGGCTCCTGAACAACTCGACTTTCTGTGTCCGGAACAGCCAGCCGCCGAAGTCCTTGTTCCAATCGGCATGGCGCTTCGCCTTGCCCGCGCTCGCAGGCAGGGCAAGAAACTGTGCGTTCTCCTCTGGATGCTGTTCCAGATCGGCTACCGCCAGATCCGCGGCCATCGATCGGTCCCAGTCCACCGCGACGGGATCATCCGTGATAGGCGCCAGTACCATGACGTCCCGCGCGCTGTCGATGCCGTTCTTCGAGTCGGAGAAGCGAATGTGCGACGCTCCCAGCAGCATCGGCGCATAGACCAGCTCGCTTCCATCCGGTTTCGTTCCACGCCACGGCACAAAATGCTGCGGAATATCCGGCGGCAGCATCGGTCGTGATTGTAGGGCCGAGTGGTGAGTGCTGAGGGCTGGGTTGGGAGCCCCGAACGCTTCACGCTTCACGCCCAACGCTTCACGTCTCACCGGCTCCATCAACGCTTTGATCTGCGTTCTGGTGAGAGGCCCACGGAGGTAGGACAGACACCACCGTGTCTCGAACACGACCGGTTCGTCCTCGTGCACGTTATTCATCAGGAAGATTCGATTGCCGAGGCCGGCCAGCGTTTGCTCCATGCGGCCACGATCAAACCGCTTCCCGGCACTGGACGAAGCCCCTTCCAGCCCCTCCAAGACACGGGCCTTATCTCGTTCGGTTTGCAATCTCCCAATGAACCAGGTGCCGGTATTGGCCAGGCCCTTGTAGTCGAGATCCACGGGATTCTGCGTGGCAAGAACGACTCCGAGCCCGAACGCGCGCGCCTGCTTGAGCAAGGTCATCAACGGCAACTTCGACGGCGGATTCGAGACCGGTGGGAAATAGCCGAAGATCTCGTCCATGTAGAGCAGCGCGCGCAGACTCGTGGTGCCGGACTGCGCCCTCATCCATCCGACCATCTGACTCAGCAACAACGTCACAAAGAACATGCGCTCCGCGTCGTTCAGATGCGCAATGGAGAAAATGGCCAAGCGGGGCTTGCCAGCCGGCGTATACATCAGCGATTGGATATCGAGCGCTTCTCCCTCGCGCCAGGCCTGGAAGCCCGGCGCGGCAAGCAGATTGTTCAGCTTCATCGCGAGCGCGAATCGATCTTTTGATGGAAAAAATGAATCGACATCCATGACCCCGATCTTCGAGACCGGCGGCGATTGAATGGCTTGGATCAATGATGCGAGATCAAGATCCTCTTCTTTCCTCCAGGTCCGGTCGAGAATCGTGGAGAGGAGAATATGCTCCCGGCTCTGGATCGGATCGGCCTCGACGCCGAGCAGGCCGAGCAGACTCGTGACCGTTGTACTGATACGCTCACGCAGCAACTCCGCATCTTCCCGCGCATCGGCAGCCGGCGCGGCGAACGATTTCAGGATGGAGACCGGCAATCCGGCGTTGCTGCCCGGCGTGTAGATCGCCACATCCGCGGCATCCCGCAATCGCTGAATGCGCGCCCCGTCCTGTTGCCACCCTGCCAGGCCTTTGGCCCATAATTCCGCTTGGCCTTTGGCGTAATCGGCCGGCGACAAGCCTTTCTTGCGCGCGTCGTCTTCGTTGATCCAGGGTTGAAAGTCCTCGCCCTGGAGCGACGGGAACGTGAGCATCAAGTTGCCGAGGTCCCCCTTCGGATCGATGATGATGGCGGGGATATGGTCGATGGCTGCTTCTTCCAGCAGCGCCAGACAAAGACCCGTCTTGCCGCTGCCGGTCATGCCGACGCACACCGCGTGGGTCACCAGATCTTTTGAATCATAGAGCAGCCATCCCGGCTTGGCCTGTTTCGCGGCAAGATCATAGGGTCGTCCCATGTAAAAGATGCCGAGTTTTTCGAAATCCTCCGCCGTGGAGAGGATCGGCGCGGATGATGCCGTGGATTTCTCGGCGGCGCTCTCGGCCTTCGCACTCGAGTCGGTCCTCTTTGCCTTCGGCATGCCTCTGTCCCCCTTCGCTCGACGATCAAGATAAATTTCGCGATATTGTAGTGGCCTAAAAGACGAGCTGCAAGCGGGAGAGGAGTGATCAGATCAACCGGAAGGAGTAGGCGGCATGTATGGCAAGCCGCTGACCGTCACCATTCCTTAAAAATGATGAACACCGCCACCACAATCAACGCGAATCCCACCACATAGTTCCACTTCAACGCTTCTTTGAGGTACACAACGGAGAAGATCGAGAAAACGACCAGCGTGATCACCTCTTGAATTGTCTTGAGCTGTGCCGCAGTGAATTGCCCATGGCCGATCCGATTGGCCGGCACTTGAAAGCAATATTCGATGAAGGCGATCCCCCAACTCGCCAGAATCACCGTGAACAAGGGATAGTCCTTGAACTTCAGATGGCCGTACCACGCAAGCGTCATGAACACATTCGAAATCGTCAACAACGCGACAGTCTGCATCGGACCGACTCCTCCTTCTTTTGAGCAATGCTGGCATATTGTCCCTTGAGTTCGCGCGGCAGGAAAGTAAATGCTCAATTACCGGGATGAACTATCGGGATAACTTGCGAGACATCGATGCATTTGTCAGGTGGAATACCTATACGAGGTAGCGGTCAGGAAGATGTTCGAGATCGTCCGCATGAGGGTTGTCTGCATTCCCATCCTTTCAATTTCGACGTATTGCCGCAACTAGTCAAAACATCATCACCTTCCACTCAATCCATAGTCCTGTGTAAACGATTCAATAGGTCATCAAGGTCATTGATATTCTGCGGAGTCAACACAAACACATTTCCGTCATAGGCAGTTGAATAATGGTTGATGATGTCAGAGAGGACCTCGATGACTTTCTCAAAGTCACCCATACCAACGGCGCGTCGTCTTCCAATCGATGGCGATCAAAAAAGTACTCCTTGTCAAAATGTGCGTGAAACTTGTCCCTGCGTATTGCAAAGCTTTTCAGGCAGTCAAGATTCCTGATTCGTTCACGATTCGCATTAACCGTCTGAAGCGTAATTGCGTCTCTAGCCAGCATCCAATGTCCATCAGGATAGTTTTTCCGACGCTTTAGCTGTTCAATAGCAAGCATGCTGAGGTTGGACTCCACAAATGCCAAGAAGTTAAAAATACCTCTCTGACCCTTCTCAACAAATAGCTTGTCGACCCAGAGGATGATGGCAGAAAAGAGAGCATCTGTTGCGGTCAAGAAGAAAGCTGGAGCCAGATTCATCTCCCGGAGACGATCATTCCTCCGTTCATACAGTCTTTTATATAACGCGACATAACAGGCCAACCGGGTAGCCTCGGAGTTTAGATTGGCGCGGTAGGTCTCAAACTGCTTTTCAATTTCGCGGATATTAGTCATTTACTTTCCACGATGTAGCTAAGGCCCATGCGCACCATCAACCACCACTTCTCCATTTCCTTCTTAGCGGGGATGGAAGGGATGGATCATTCGAGAATCGGCATGGCAAGCGCAGGAGAGATAACAGCCATAAAGGGTGCCGAGTGCGATGGCATGCGATTCTTATCGCGCTTCAGAATCGCGCTCGACTATGCGTATGAGACCAGTTGCAACCACTGTCCATTACATTATGCCGACTCTCGAACGATCCGCCCTTACAACCCTGCTTCCTTCAACACCTGTCCCGTATACGATCGCTTCGACTTGGCGATTTCTTTCGGCGGCCCTTCCGCCACAATTTCGCCGCCACGATCTCCGCCCTCCGGCCCCAGGTCGATGATCCAATCCGCATTCTTGATGACATCCAAATTATGTTCGATCACCAGCACCGTATTGCCGGCTTCGACCAGCCGATCCAGCACATCGAGCAATCGCTGCACATCGGCGAAATGCAATCCCGTCGTCGGCTCATCAAGGATGTACATCGTCCGCCCCGTCGCTCGCTTGGAGAGCTCGCGTGAGAGTTTCACCCGCTGGGCTTCGCCGCCGGAGAGCGTCGTCGCCGATTGGCCGAGCTTCACATAGTGCAGGCCGACATCGTGCAGGGTCTGGAGTTTCGTTTTGATCAACGGAATGTGTTCAAAGAACTCCAACGCGTCGTCCACCGTCATATTCAACACATTGGCGATGCTCTTGCCCTTATGGTGGATTTCGAGAGTTTCGCGGTTGTACCGTTGGCCCTTGCACACTTCGCAGGTCACATAGACGTCCGGCAAGAAATGCATCTCGATCTTGATGAGGCCGTCGCCTTGGCAGGCTTCGCATCGGCCGCCCTTGACGTTGAAGCTGTACCGCCCCGGTTTATAACCACGGACGCGCGATTCCGGCAGATTGGAATAGAGATCGCGGATGTAACCAAAGAGGCCCGTATAGGTGGCAGGATTCGACCTCGGTGTCCGCCCGATGGGCGATTGATCGATATCGATCACCTTGTCGAGCGCATCCACGCCCCTGAGGTCTTTGCACCCATCGATCTTCGGCTTCTTGTGGTAGAGCAGTTGCGAGAGGGAATGGAAGAGCACCTCCAGTACCAGCGTGCTTTTCCCTGATCCGGAGACCCCCGTCACGCAGGTGAAGAGACCCATCGGAATGCGCGCCGTCACGTTCTTCAGATTATGCTTTTGCGCTCCGACTACCGACAGTGTCCCCCGAGGCTTCCGGCTCCGCTGCGGGACAGACACGGTCTGAATGCCACGCAAATATTGGCCGGTCAATGAGTTGGGGTCGACCATGACCTGCTGAGGCGTGCCCTGCGCGATCACATGCCCGCCCTGCGAGCCCGCGCCAGGGCCCATATCCAAGACATGGTCAGCCGCCATCATCGTCTCGGCATCATGTTCCACGACGACGACGGTGTTCCCCAGGTCTCGCAGCCTGAGCAACGTCTGCAACAATCGACGATTATCGCGCTGGTGGAGTCCGATAGACGGTTCGTCCAGGATATACAACACGCCCACCAAGCCTGACCCGATCTGCGTGGCGAGCCTGATCCGTTGCCCCTCGCCCCCGGACAAGGTCGCCGCAGCCCGATCGAGCGTGAGATAGTCCAGCCCCACATTGACAAGAAACCCGAGCCGCTCCCGAATCTCTTTCAAGATCCGATGGGCGATCACGAGTTCACGGTCGGTAAACTTCAACGAGAGGAAAAAGTCGGCTGCCGCGCGAACCGAGAGGCTGGTTACCTCGGCGATCGACTGCTTCGCCAATTTGATCGACAAGCTTTCCGGCCTCAGCCTCGCCCCATGGCAGACGGCGCAGGGCTCCAGCAGCGTGAGATCCGCTTCCTCCTGACAGCCGGGGGGCATGACAGAGCCGATGCCGTCGCAAGCCGGACACGCTCCGTGCGGGCTATTGAACGAAAAGATCCTGGGCTCGACCTCCGGATAACTCACGCCGCATTTGATACAAGCCAACCGGTCGCTGTAGAGCCTGGTCCGGCCGTCGTCCGTCAGCACACCGACCAGCCCGCCCGTCAGCTTGACCGACGTTTCGACAGAATCCGCCAGTCGCCGCATGAGCGCCTCGCCGGATTTCATCACCAACCGATCGACGATGATGTCGATCGTGTGCTTCTTCTGTTTATCGAGCGTGAGATCTTCCCCAAGATCGACAATCTTGCCGTCGACACGCGCGCGGACATAGCCCGCCTTGCGCATCTCCAGCAGTTCCTTCCGGTATTCCCCCTTTCGCCCACGCACGATCGGGGCGAGAATCTGGAATTTCATGCCTTCCGGCAGCGAGGCAATCGCGTCCACCATCTGTTGCACGGTCTGCGCGGTAATCTCTTCGCCACATTGAAAACAGTAGGGCCGCCCGACGCGGGCAAAGAGCAGGCGGAGATAGTCATAGATTTCCGTCACCGTGCCGACGGTGGAACGAGGATTATGGCTGGTGCTCTTCTGTTCGATGGAGATGGCAGGCGACAGGCCTTCAATCGAATCGACATCCGGCTTCCCCATCTGTTCGAGGAATTGCCGGGCATAGGCCGAGAGGGATTCGACATAGCGCCGCTGCCCTTCCGCATAGATCGTATCGAAAGCGAGCGACGACTTGCCCGAGCCGCTCAAGCCGGTGATCACCACCAGCTTGTCGCGTGGAATTTCCACGTCGATGTTTTTGAGGTTATGCTCCCGTGCCCCTTTGATGACGATCGAATTACCCATAAGCGTGGGATTATAGCATGGCGGGATGAACGGCGGCCGGTGGACGCCAACCATTTCGGTTTTCGATGGAAGACGGGCACGAGGATGCTGGGTAAAGGTGTCTGCCGAATGGTCGATGCGGATGCGAAGGATGAGGGAAAGCTGATGAACCCTCCAGACGCTGGCTTCAGGACTTCATCGCCTGGGCGGCAAGTTCTTGCGGGTGTTCGACGATGCGCTTCAGCTCGATCAGAAACTTCGCGCCCATCACACCATCGATGGCCCGGTGATCGCACGACAATGTCACGTGCATTCTGCGGCCGGCTTTCACGGCGCCCGAAACAACGACCGGCACGTCCCGAACGGCACCGACGGCCAGTGTGGCGGCTTGCGGTGGGATGAGGACGGCGAGAAAATTGTCCACCCCGAACATGCCGAGATTGGAGATGGAGAATGTGGCGCCGCTGTATTCCTGCGGTTGCAGCCGTTTCTGTTTCGCCCGCTCGATGAGCGCCCGCGATTCAGATGAGATCGTTTCCAACGTCTTGGCGCCGCAATCGCGAATGACGGGCGTCACCAAGCCGTCCTCCATGCCGACCGCAACGCCGATATCGATTCGCTCATACCGCCTGATCGCCTCGCCGGTATAGGACACGTTCAGTTCCGGATGCTTACGGAGCGCCAGAGCCACGGCTTTGATGAGCAGATCGGTCATTGAAGGATGAGATTGCCGGTCTTTTTTGAACTGACGGCGAAACTGCTCCGCCGCGTCCATGTCGATCTCCCTCGTCAGATAGAAGTGCGGCACCGGCGCTTTGCTCTGCGCCGTCGCCCTGGCGATGGCTTTCCGCATTTGCGTCAGGGGCTGATCGGTTCCGGCCGGCATCGTCGTCGTTGCAGTCCCTTGCGCGCCGGCCACATCCTCCTCGACGATTCGCCCACCGGGACCGGTGCCGGTTACCGCGGAGAGATCGATCCCCCGCTCAGCGGCCAGGGCCTTGGCCCGCGGGGAGGCGATGATGCGATTCTCTCCTGTACCCATGGGTGACGCGCCGGGCGAGATTGTCGATGCAACTGCGGGCTTGGCGCCGGTCGAGGCCACGGGCATGACCTTGTCGGACAAGGCTTCCGTGATGTCTTCATCCGCCTCGCCGATGACGCCCAACAGCGTTCCAGACGCCACTGTTTCCCCATCCTGCACGAGTATCTTCCGAAGAATACCGGAGGCGAACGCTTCAAGATCCATGACCGCTTTGTCTGTTTCGATTTCAGCCAGAGCCTCTCCGGCCTGTACGGAATCCCCTTCTCGTTTCTTCCATTGGAGGAGCACGCCCTCTTCCATCGTATCCGTGAGTTTGGGCATTACAACGCGGCTTGCCATGGCTCTCCTCCCCTCACAGTTCACAGTAGCGACTTGACGGCCTCGATCACGCGCGGCACGTCCGGAATCGCCGCATCTTCCAGCGGGCGGCAATAGGGCATGGGCACATCTTCACCGGTGACTCGCCGGATCGGACCGTCCAAATAATCGAACGTGGTCGAATACACGCTCTCGGCAATCTGCGCGCCCAGGCCACAGAAATGCCAGCCTTCCTCGACGATCACCAGACGCCCGGTCTTTTTGACCGACGCCGCGATCGTCTGAAGATCCAGCGGTTTGAGCGTGCGCAGATCGATCACTTCCGCCTCGACCTCTTCGCGGCTCAGCGCGTCGGCGGCTTCCAGCGCGAGCAACAGCATTTTCGAATACGCGACGATGGTGACGTCCCGGCCCGTCCGTTTCACCTCGGCGACGCCGATTGGAATAGTGAACTCACCTTCTTGCACCTCGCCCTTCGTGCCGTACAAAAGCTGCGCTTCGATAAAGATGACCGGGTTAGGGTCTCGGATCGCGCTCTTGAGCAGACCTTTCGCATCGTTCGGCGTAGCGGGCGCGATGACTTTCAGTCCCGGCACATGGCAGAACCAGGCCTCCAGACTTTGCGAATGCTGGGCCCCCAACTGGTGGGCGGCGCTCCCGGGGCCGCGGATGACGAGCGGCACCGACAGTTGTCCTCCGGACATATACCGGATTTTGGCGGCGTTATTGACGATCTGATCGAGGGCCAGGACGCCGAAATTCATCGTCATAAGTTCTACAATCGGATGCAACCCCGCCATGGCGGCGCCGATGGCCAGGCCGGTAAAGCCGGCTTCGGTGATGGGCGTATCGATCACGCGCTGAGGCCCAAACTCCTCGACGAATCCTTTGCTGACCTTGAAGGCGCCCTGATAGTAGGCGACGTCTTCGCCGATCAAAAAGATGCGCCGGTCCCGGCGCATCTCCTCGCGCATGGCCTGATTCAGAGCTTCACGATACGACAATTCCATTGCTCGCCTACTCCTGTACGACGTCGGCGTGCAGATCCGAGCGGGCCGGAAACGGACTTTCTTCTGCAAACTTCACGGCGGCCCGCACAACTTCTCTGATTTCCCCCTCCAGCTGCTTGAAGTCCGCCTCGTCCGCCAGCTTCCGAGCCATCATGGCGTGCTTCAACAAGACAAGCGGATCACGTTTTCGGTACTCCTCCACTTCCTCTTTGGTCCGGTAGTGACCGTGCGCCGGGTCCGCCATCGAATGGCCCATGAACCGGTAGGTCGTCGCCTCGATGAACCAAGGCCCATCCCCCGCACGGACCTGCGCCACCACCCGCTGCATCGCCGAACGGACCGCGAGCACATCCATGCCGTCCACCGATTCCGCCGCGATGCCGTAGGATCGAGCGGTTTCGGCTACATCCCCATACAGCGCGATGGCCCGTTCGGCCGGTGTGCCCATGCCATACCGATTGTTTTCACAGATAAAGATCACCGGCAGTTTCCACAGAGCAGCCAGGTTGAACGCCTCGTGCGCCTGCCCGCTCGGCAGCGCCCCTTCACCAAAAAAGCAGACCGTGACCAGATCGAGCGATTGATATTTATTCGCAAAGGCCAGACCCGTTGCGAGCGGGATGTGGCCTCCCACGATGGCATACCCACCCATAAACCTGTGCGACAGATCGATTAAGTGCATCGACCCGCCCTTGCCTTTGCAGAGGCCGGTCGCCTTGCCGAACAACTCGGCCATGACTCGGCCCGGATCGGACCCGCGCGCAAGACAATGTCCGTGGTCGCGATAGGCGCTGATGACGTAATCGTCCGGCCGAAGGGAAGCGATGGCGCCGACCGCGATCGCCTCCTCACCGATATACAAATGAAGAAAGCCGGCGATCTTGGCAAGGGCGTACATCTCCGCCGATTTCTCTTCGAATCGACGAATCAGCAACATCTGACGATACAGCGAGAGGAGATCAGCCGGGTCCATATCGACTATTATGCAAGTCGGCTCAAAGGCAACTCAACCAGAATCATACGACGACCGAGAAGGGCTGTAGAGCGCATGAGGACCTGGTCCCACCAAGTCGGACCCCTCATGCGTTTCGCGTTGGATTGCGCCCCGGCAATTTTCAGATTGGATCCCTAACCGCCATGGAGCCGCTCGCAAGATCCGACCACCTGATCACCGGATGACTCACCTTGACAAAGCTTGAAACCGGGTGCTACCACCGTGAAATGGTGGGAACCGATCGTCGTCCATTGGCACAGGATTCAGAGGCCCCGGCAAAGGTGGTGTCCACCTGGTCCGGCCAGGCCCGCGAAGATGCCGTGCAGCGGATGTTCACCTCCATCGCCGGCGTCTACGACCTGAATAACACGCTGTTAAGTTTCGGCCTGCATTATCACTGGAAGAAGATTACCGCTTCTTTCATTACGCCCGTCGGACGGGGGACCGCGCTCGATGTCGGATCCGGCACGGCCGATCTTGCCCTCTTGCTCGAGTCTCGAATGGGGCCCAAGGGACGTGTCATCGCCTCGGACCTGAACCATGCGATGCTCGCCGAAGGCCTTAGGAAGATCGGCGGGAAGGGACTCTCCGACAAGATCACCTGCTTGCAGGCAAGCGCGGAACATCTGGGGTTCGGAGACAACACCTTCGACGCGGTCACCACCGGTTTTTGCATGCGCAACGTTGGGGATTTACCAGGCGCCGTGCGAGAAATTCGCCGTGTGATGAAGCCCGGTGGTCGCTTCGTGTGCCTGGAGTTTTCACGTCCGATATTCGGTTGGTTGCGAACGCTGTACGATTGGTATTCGTTCAAACTGCTGCCCTGGATCGGCACCATCGTCGCCCGCGATCGCACCGGCGTCTATGAGTATCTTCCGGCGTCGATCCGGACATTTCCCGACCAAGAGCGGTTGTGCCAGGTTCTGCGCGATGCCGGGTTCCGTCAGGTGTCGTACAAGAACCTCAGCGGTGGCATCGTCGCGATACACGTCGCAACCAAATGACGCCAATGGTCATTCGTCAAACGTCATTCGGTTACGCACGAGCGCTCTTCACGATTGGCCACTGACGATTGACGGCTCCCATGAACTCAATCCTCTATATCTTCCTCCCCTGTAAGAAGGTCTACCCCATCGGGATCACCTACCTGGCGGATTTTATTCATCGGCGGAAACCGGACGTGCGTCAGCGCATTCTCGATCTCTCGTTGTTTCCAGTCGCGCAGCGCAGCCAAGCCATCCGCGACGCGGCGACGGAATTCAAGCCGGACCTGGTCTGCTTCTCATGGCGAGACATTCAGATCTTTTCGCCGCATGAAGGCGATTCGTCGTTAGAGCATGCTTTTAATTTCTATTTTGCCAGCAACCCTCTCAAGCGAGTCACCGCTTCCATCGCGGGCGTGAAGCAGCTCTACCGGTATTACAATCACATCTATACGATCCTGTCGTACCCGGCGCTGATCCGCAAGGAGTTCCCCAAGGCCCAGATCATGATCGGCGGAGGAGCGTTTACGGCGTTTGCCGATCAGTTGATCGAAAAGCTCCCGGAAGGCACGATCGGCATCCTTGGCGAAGGGGAAGACGCCATCCTGAAGGTCATTGAAGGCCGCTCGATCGAGGATGAGCGGTACATCGTCAAAGAAGGCAAACAGATCCGAAAAGGCCGGCAGGGTTCCCCCGCGCTGTTGGATGCGCTCACGGTCGATCTGCCTTATCTCACCTCGATTTTTCCTCAATATGGGGACTATATCGGGGAATCGATCGGCGTGCAGTCCAAGCGGGGCTGCCCGTACGACTGTGCCTTTTGCCTCTACCCCTACATTGAAGGCAAGCGGGTGCGTTACCGGCCACCGGAGATGGTCGTCAAAGATATTTCGCAGCATTACCATCAGTGGGGCGCCCGTCGGTTCTGGTTTACGGACGCCCAATTTATTACGGGCAAGGAAGCCTATCCGCAATGCACGGAAATTCTTGAGCGAATTGTGGCGGAGAAGCTCGAGATCGAGTGGTCCGGCTACATCAGAACCTCGTTGATTACCCCTGAGCTCGCCAAGCTGATGGTGCGGTCCGGCGTGGGCGATCTGGAAGTCGCCATCACCTCCGGTTCCCAAGAGGTGCTGAACAATTTGCACATGGGCTTCAAGCTGGAACGGCTCTATGATGGCTGCCGGTATCTGGCGGAAGCCGGTTTCAAAGGGAAAGTCATCCTGAACTACTCTCTCAATAGCCCCAAGGAAACGGAAGAGAGCCTCCTCCAAAGCGTGGAGGCCTATAAGAAGGTGGCGGCGATCCTCGGGGAAGAGCGGGTCTTCCCGTTGATGTTCTTCCTCGGCATCCAGCCGAATACCGACCTGGAACAACGTCTACTGGAAGAGGGATATTTGTCGGCCGGCTATAACCCCTTGATGCTGACACCGACCAGTATCAGGAAGCTGCTGTATAACCCTGCCCCGCTCAACAAGATTATCGCCAAGGCTTGTCTCCGGGCCTGGGAACGGAAACAGGGTAGCCGCGATCCCCGCCGATGGACCGGATCCTTGTCCCAGTCATCGGAAGAACCACCCTATGCCGACCAAAACCTCAGCAGAGGGATCGAAGGCAATTCCGGACGGGACGCCTTGCTTTCGATCGAGGAAATCATCCGCTCGCGCAAACCAACCCACTCTCCTCCCCAGACAGCTGAGCCTCGAGCAAGTTCGGTCGGTTAAACTTCGTCATCGGTCATGAGTCGATGGTCACTGGTCGATAGACGGATGATACGTCTTCTGCCACTGACTCATGGCCATGGACTATTGACCACCTGGCGCCTTGCATTCCCGTTTGAGCCAGTGCTATCATTCCTACTCTTTAGAGGCGTTGGCCGTACGTCAATCATTTGGATTTTCATACAATTACGACTCCTCTCCTCTGACCAAACTCGCGCCTTAAGGAGGCGCCTCAATGTATAAGACGATCTATATTCCGGTCGATAACTCCGACCATTCGAATACCGCGGTGGATGTCGGCGTTCATTTGGCAAAAACCTTCGGTTCCAGGATCGTGGGAAGCCATGTCTACGCCGCGAAGATGCATGATAAACGCTTCAAGCAGATGGAAGCGGGCCTCCCGGAGGAATACCATGACGAGAAGGAGCTTGACCGTCAGCGCCAGATCCACGATTCGCTGATCACCCGAGGACTCCAAATCATCACGGACTCCTACCTCGACTACGTCGACAAGAAATGTAACGAAGCGAATCTCCCGGTCGAGCGACGCTCGCTCGAAGGACGAAACTGGAAGGTGCTGGCCGAGGACATCAACACCAACGGGTATGACCTCGTCATCATGGGCGCCTTGGGCGTCGGAGCGGTCAAGGACAGCGTCATCGGCAGCAATACCGAACGCGTGGTCCGCCGGGTCCGTAACTCCGACATGCTGATCATCAAGAACGTTCAGCCCATAACCGGTGGAAAGATCGTCGTGGCCGTCGACGGCAGCCCCTACTCGTTCGGCGGGCTGATGACCGGCTTGGCGCTCGGCAAGGCCTTCAACATGCCGGTGGAGGCGATTTCGGCCTTTGATCCCTATTTCCACTACGCGGCATTCCACAGTATTTCCGGTGTCCTTAACGAAGAAGCCGGCAAAGTCTTTCGCTTCAAGGAACAAGAAAAACTGCACGAAGAAATCATCGACAGCGGCTTGGCTAAGATCTACCAGTCTCATTTGGACATTTCCCGAGAAATCGCCCAGGCCGAGCAAACGGATGTGAAAACGACGTTGCTGGACGGCAAAGCATTCGAAAAAATCATTCAGTACGTCCGCAAAGATGTCCCTGCCTTGCTCATCGTCGGGCGCATCGGCGTCCATAGCGACGAGGACATGGACGTCGGCAGCAACACCGAAAACCTGCTCCGGAGCGCCCCTTGTAATGTGCTGATCTCCAACCGCAAATACGTGCCTCCGATCGATACGCAGGCCGAGTACACGATCGCCTGGACGGAAGAAGCGTTGCGGCGGATGGAAAAGATCCCCGTTTTCGCGCGAGGCGTGGCGAAGACGGCCATTCATCGGTATGCCATCGAAAAAGGCCACACCATCATCAGTAATACCGTCGTTGACGCCGCGGTCGGACACATTCTGCCTAAAGGCGCCATGGACGCCATGCGCGCGCTTGGCGGCAATCTGGACGCAGCGGGCATCGACCGCGATAAGATGCAGGCCGATGAGGGCGTGACCAAAGATCTCATGGGTCCGACATTGAGCGGAATCATGACCCAGATCGTTGAGGAGAAGCCGAAAGAGATCAATGCCTCCACACAGGCCTACCTGGATCGTATGGGGCAAACGTATTTCGTCTGCGACGGCTGCGGCTATATCGGGAAGGGTGACGCCCCGGTCAAATGTCCGGTGTGCAGCGCGGATGGGACGAGATTCAAACAGGTCGATAAAAAGATTTTCGAAGTAGCCGCGACGGCCGAGGGTGAACTGGAAACGGATGTGGCGTACGACGATGTGCCGATGCAATGGACCAAGGATGCGAAAGAAGCGATCCGTGTCGTGCCGGCCGGCTTCCAGCGGAGACGCGCGAAAGCCAGGATTGAAAAGAGCGCGCGGAAGTTGGGCATGACGACCATCACGCTCGAATATGCGGCGCCGGTCATCAAAGAAGCCGCATCCGAAGACTATACACCCATTTTCTCCAACAAGGGCACCGGCACCTCGCCGGCCGCGGAAGCCACCCTTGCGGCGGCGAACGGGAACGGGACGAACGGTCATGTCGAAGCCGCGTCACCCTATACCTGGACGGACGACGCACAAGCCAGATTGGATCGGGCTCCGGAGGGCTTCATGCGTGATTGCACCAAGGCGCTGATTCTCAAGCATGCCGAGAAAATCGGCGCGACCCTGATCACGATTGAGGTCGCCAATGAAGGGATCGAGCAGGCAAAAGAATATATGGCTGAAGCGATGAAGACAGGCAATCTCAAGGACATGATTGCCGACCTCACCGGAAAGGGACGCGGGTAAGTCTCGCGCGCTAAGTTTTTGGTGCTGAACCCCAGAGCCTTCCTCTGACGAGTCCTCCACCTTAACACCTACGACACGTTATGGGTAAATCGCTTCCCATCTTCAACGGTCCTTCGGGCGCCTTGGGCTCCTTGCAGCAACAAATCGCCCAGTTCTTCACCCCCGTTCCAAAGGGGGACGGACCGTTCGATGGGCGGACGGTTGACGACTTTAAACCCTACCTCGTTGCGCTGAACCTGACCAAACGTTGCAACCTCAAATGCAACCACTGTTATCTTGATGCGACGACCAAAGCAGCGGGCGGGGACGATGAGCTGAGCACTGAAGAGTGCTACCGGCTCATCGAGCAGATCGCAGAAGTGAATAAGGGGTGTCTTCTCGTCATTACCGGCGGCGAACCATTGGTGCGTCCTGACATTCTTGACATTGCTCGGTACGCCGTCAAACTCGGCTTTATGGTGGTCTTCGGCACAAACGGGATGCTGATTGACGACCAGATGGCCAAAACTCTTGTGGAAATCGGCGTGATGGGTGTGGGTATCAGCATTGATTCATTGGACCCCGCCAAGCACAATGCTTTCCGTGGCGTTCCAGGCGCGTGGGAGGCCGCGATAGCCGGCATTGAAGCCAGCAAGCGGAATGGCCTCCAATTTCAAGTGCATTTCAGCGCGCAGCCGATGAACTATCGGGAACTGCCCGAGGTCATTGACTGGGCGCACCGACTTGGCGCCCGCGTCCTGAACGTATTCTTTATGGTGTGCACGGGACGTGGCGAGGAGCTGACGGATATCACGCCCGCGCAGTATGAAGAGGTCCTTGGCTACCTCGTCGACTGCCAAGATAATTACAAGGGCATGCTGGTCCGCGCCCGTTGCGCCCCGCACTTCAAACGGTTGGCCTATGAGAAGGACCCCAACTCTCCGATCACGAAGGCGACCGGATACATGGGGGGAGGATGCCTGGCAGGCACCAACTACGCCCGGGTGACGCCGAACGGTGAGTTAACCCCTTGTCCCTATATGCCGCTGTCGGCAGGGAATATCCGCCGACAGAGCTTCGCCGATCTCTGGGAACGATCGGATGTCTTCAATTCCTTCCGCTATCCACAACTCAAGGGGAAATGTGGGGACTGCGAATATACCGACATCTGCGGGGGGTGCCGCGCCCGTCCCTATGTCGACCATGGTGACTGGCTGGATGAAGATCAGTGGTGCCTCTATACCCCGAAAGGCGGCGAAAAAATCAAGGTAGCGTTCAATGTCGCGGAAGAGACCGACGTCACGTGGGACGACGCATCCGCGCTCAGATTGAGCCGTATCCCCTACTTCCTACGCGCCATGGTGAAGAAAGGCGTGGAGAAGCATGCCCGCGAAAACAATGTGCAGCTCATCACCGTTGAATTGATGGAGGAATTGCGCAAGAAACGATTCGGCAATGACGCACCTGTTTTCAAGTTTGACCGTTAATCGTCATTCGTTAATCGTATGAAACCAGCCATTCGTCAGTCTCCATAGCTTTTCACGGTTCACGTTTAACGATTCACGTTTAGCGAGGCCTCTGCATGGATGCTCTCCAAAGTATCACCACCGATCTCAATATCCTCATTCCGATCGTCAACCACTGGTTACATCTGCTTTCAGCGATTATTTGGATCGGCGGCTTGGCGTTTCTCGTGATGGCGGTGACACCCGGGCTGGAGAAGGCCGTTCCCAAGGATCAGATCAAACCCATCACGGATATTTTTTACCGACACTACAAGAAAGTCGCCGGCATTCTCGTAGTCGTCCTGCTGTTCACCGGCGGCGTGAATCTCCACTACGTCAATCAGGTCATCACGTCACAAACGGGGAACGGGATCCAGCACCACTCCAAGTATCTCATGGTCTTCATGATCAAGCTTCTTCTCGTGCTGGGGCTCCTCACACTGTTCCTCTACACGGTCATTTTCAAGGCAGACGACGAGGCCGATGAGGGGGAGTCCTATGAGGCCATCCCCTTCCAGCGCGCCGCCCTCTGGATGGGGTTCTTCATCGTCCTCTGCGCCGCCGCGATGAAACACCTGCATCAATAGCAGGGTGTTGAAAAATTCCACCAGCGCTGTTCCCCGCCTTGCCGAAGCGGCTTCGCGAGGCAAGGCGCATCATTCAGAGGCTCAACGTACCACCGAGCAAGAGCTGCCGGAGCAGTTCGGAGCGGGTGGGTGAGAACAATGGCCTTTTTGACTGCCTGCGAGCGTTCTACGTTTTAATAGTATCTACGATCTCAAGCAGGGCTCATTGCTGTTGTAATTGCTTTTCAACAGCCTGATGGTCTGCGTTCACGCTCACCGTTTTAAGAGACGATTGCTCTGTCTCAAATGAGACAACCGCTGTATCAGCTCGATACAGTTCCGCATTTCAGACAATCGTATATTTCCAGACGTACGATAAAAGAATCAATCACTTAGCCACACAACTATCAACTCGGCAATCCGGAACGGACATTGCTTCCTCAACCGGTGAGGGTCGAAGAACATTTTGGCCATCTTGGATGAATGGAGCGCGCTATGGAGCTGACGGTCACTCACGTGGTAAGAAAACCTCTCTCTTTCTCACGATCTGATGCCCCTTCCGGATCAGGCCCGGCCAAGGCAGCACTGCTCCCTTCAACCATTGCCACGAAACCAAGTGAGACGGTCCAGACAGCCCCTTTCTCCTTCGTCGATTCTGAGATACATCTCCCGCAGGCGGCGTCAGACTCAGATCACAAACTGAGTCCAGACACGAACACGAGCGTTAAGGCGAGAACAGCGCATTCCATATTGGTTGTCGAGGATGATCCCGATATTGCGATGGCCTTACAAGACTTGCTCGAATTCGAAGGATTCCATGTTGACTGTGCACAAACCTGCAGCCAGGCCTTTTCATCCCTCGAACAGAATGCCTACCATGCGGTCCTCCTCGATCTCGGACTCCCCGACGGAGATGGTTCCTCGATTTTGGAGAAGCTCCAAGTTTCCCGTCCCTCCCTTCCCGTGATCGTCTTATCGGCCTCAAACAGGGATCTAGGGCCTTTACGCGCGTATGCCCGTTTGACCAAACCATGGGAGCGAGCAGAGTTATGCGGGATCCTACATCGCGCCATCGGCACGACGTCGTCTTCGACGGTGAGTTGAATCGGAAATGCTTTCGGATAAGAGAGACGGTCTTATTCCTGACGGTCGTCGGGGCGTGATATAGTTTCGGAGAAATTACGGCCTTCCAGGAGTAGCGATTTCCCTCCAAGCAGCTGCATGTTCATTAGTCCGAACCTCAGCGACATTGCCAAAGACCTCGCCGACGAAATGACGATGCGCCCACGATTGTCCCTCAGAAAAATTTTCTCCGTCTCCGTTAGCCGTATTGGAGTTCTCAGATCCTCATTATCCGAGGCGAGAAAAGAAGTTCGGTCATGTTATTCGGTTCGTTCAAGCCACTGGAGAAGCCCTTCGGGTGGATTGGGAGACTCACTCGGGTGATTCGTGAACGAGACATGAATGAGAGCATCAATCTGCTCACCGCCAACAAGCGTTTCCGACAACACCAGTCCTCTGTTCCCCCTTCCGCACGGTCCTAGATCAATCACCTTCAGTTCACCAGACTCGTCCTTCACATGAATCTCATAGGCGACTCCTAAACCACACGCGGTGGGTTGCGGGACCTGAGTAATAGTTTGCACGACTCCTCGGATCCGTACGATTCGGAACTGATAGTGTCCGGGGTCGGACAGAACCTCATGAATGGATGTCATGTAATACGATTGCAGGGACGGCGGTCTCGACCGAGGAACGAATTGTGCGGTACTGACGCTTGCCGTCGCGATGGACAGCAGAACTATCACCACAGAGACGGCATACCGCGTCAGAGTGAGCATGCTCAAAGTATAGTGCATCCTGAACGTGGAAGATCTTGCTACTGGGGTCTCCTGGTTAGAGCGGACAGATTGGTACAATATCGTCTCGTGCGATTTGTCACGAATGACCACTGACCCCTTCTGGAAACATACAGAGGTCTGCCAACCAGCTATCAATGAGCAGAATTTAAACTGGATCGATCGGAGTTGAGAGGCCTTGCGTTATGTAAGAGAACAGATACGCAGATAAAAGAATTACCAAGCCCCTTGGACGAAGGCTACTTGGATCGGTTGAGACCCAACGCCCGCTTGAAGACCGTCGCGAAGCCGAAATAGCCGAAGGAGTCTTTGAGGTTCGAATACAACCGCTTGACCGCGCCCATATCGGGATTCGTGACATATTCCATGGTCAGCGCAATCCGCTCCTCGCCCTCTCCCAGAGGCGTGACGGCATGCCAGAGTTTATCACCGTTGAAAATCACCATGTCTCCCGGTTCGGTCACCAGCTCAAGATGGCGGGGCTGCTTGGTCGGGTGGTCTTTGAAGAGTTCGCACACCAGCTTGCACTGGGTTGACCGATCCACAAGCCCCATCAAGATCGTGTAGCGAGCGCCCTTATAGTAGGACGTATCGTAGTGGAAGCCGATGTGGTCGCCCGGTTCAGTGTAGTAGTAGAGGGCGCATGAATGGGGATCATTGTCCGGGCAGAACATCAGCTTCGCCTGAACAAGCCGGTTCAGGAATGCCCGGAATGACTCAGCCCGATAGAGGTCGAGAAAGCGGGGAGCTTTCTCCTGCACGGTATAATAGCTGACACTCCCGCCCTTCTTATGGCCTGGAATATAGTTTCGATTGAGATCCGCCTTCATGCCCTGAGCCTGTGGAACGAGCACCTCCTCGACGAAGGCACGGGGCAAGAATTGTTTGATGACCAGGAACTCGTTTTGCTCCCAATACTCCTGGTGAAGCCGGTCGAAATCCAATCTTGTGATCGCTTGATCGACGGCTTCAGCCACGCTGCTCATGAGTTTTGTCACTGGCTGAGTTCCCTTAGCTCACGAAGACGAGTCATTCGTCAATAGGTTTACGGCCCGTTCAGCACCGGAGCCCTGACGACTTCCGCATCCGACGGGGTCTTAAAGTCAAACACCTCATTACCTAATCCCTGGTTGGGTTTCAAGTTCGAAAATTCAAAGACGGCGACGTTGCCGCTGACCTCATGGAGGGACACCGTACGGATAAAGTAGGTTTTGGGGAAAACCTCGACGACGATCTTCTGAAGATTCTGAGTGGATTCCTGCTCCTTGGCTTTTGGAATCAGCGTGATGAGCGGCATCCCGCCGACTCCGCGATCTTTCCCCCTAGTAGGCTCGATCTCAAAGGATTCATCCAATTTGGCCGCTCCCTGCAACAGTTCCAACGGCGCCTTGGAGGCCGCCATCTGCGTCAACTTCCCGACCAGGACCTGCTTATGTTCGGGAACATAAACCTTTACATCCTCCTGGTTCACATAGATTTGCTCGGTCGCCGGATCCAAGTAGTCCCACCGTAAGCGGCCCGGCTTTTTGATGTAGACCTTGCCGGATGATGTCACCGGCCGCTCAAACCCTTCAATCTTTGTTTTCTGAGAAAAGTCGGCCTGGAGATCTTTCATCTTCTCGTATCGCGCTTGCAGCTGTTTGACGACTTCACGAACCTCCTGCAAGGCCTTTTCATCAACCGGTCCGTCCGCCGCCCAAGCCGGCAAGACCAATATGACACTCACTGAAACGGCAAGCCACCAGCGCATCATGCTTCCGCCGCGCCGACCGGGCCGCGCCGTCCAAGCACCTCCCGACGCCCATCACGACCAGCCGCCCCCACAATGCCTTCCGATTCCATCTGCTCGATCATGCGCGCGGCTCGAGGATAGCCGACCCGCAGCCGGCGCTGAATCAACGAGGCCGACGCCTGTCCGGTCGACAGCACCAATTCTTTCGCTTGCTCGTACACCTCGTCTTTCGCCTCTTCCTCAGCCGCCTCCTCCAACTTCAGCGACTGCAGCTCCTGGTTATAGATGGGCAGGGCCTGTTCCTTCACAAACTCGACCACCGAGCGGACATCGTCGTCCGAAACAAAGGACCCATGCAGACGCGCAAGACGACCGGTGCCGGAGGCCAGGTACAGCATATCGCCTCGGCCGAGGAGAGCCTCCGCGCCGTTCGCATCGAGAATGGTTCGCGAGTCGGTCTTCGATGAGACTTGGAACGCGATCCGCGCGGGAAAATTCGCTTTGATCAAGCCGGTCAGCACATCGACGGATGGACGCTGAGTGGCCAGTACCAGATGAATGCCGGAAGCCCTGGCCATCTGTGCAAGTCGGGCGATCTTGTCTTCGACATCTTTCGGAGCGACCATCATCAGATCCGCCAGTTCGTCGATCATGACGACGATAAACGGCAGCGGTTCCGGCGGCGTCGGTTTCGGCTGCATGCAACCCCGTTCCCCCTCGGCGATCGACGTTTCACCGGCGGAGAGACGCTCTTCGTCCGAGAGAAACTTCATCGGCGGCTCAGTCTGCTCGACGTCCGATGCGCTCTTTTCAGCAAACACCTCGTGCAAACCGGCGACCTTGCGATTGTACGCCTCAATGTTCCGCACACCGGCTTCCGCCAGCAGCTTATACCGCCGCTCCATTTCAGCGACGACCCATCCCAAGCCCCTTGCGGCTGACTTGGGGTCCGTAATCACCGGCCGCAAAAGGTGCGGGATGCCCTCATACGATTGGAACTCAAGCATCTTCGGATCGATGAGCAACAGTTTCACTTCACTCGGCTTGGCGGAAAAGAGGATGCTGAGCAACATCGTGTTCAGACTGACACTCTTCCCGGCCCCCGTTGCTCCGGCCACCAAGAGGTGCGGCATCGTCTTCAAATCGGCCGTCATCGGGGCACCGAAGATATCCTTGCCCAACGCCAATGTCAGCCTGGATCTTGC
Organism: Candidatus Nitrospira nitrificans; assembly: GCF_001458775.1. Lineage (NCBI taxonomy): Bacteria > Pseudomonadati > Nitrospirota > Nitrospiria > Nitrospirales > Nitrospiraceae > Nitrospira > Candidatus Nitrospira nitrificans. The sequence continues at coordinate 360,388 of NZ_CZPZ01000012.1, read as the reverse complement.
CCGCCGAAAGGCCTCGCTCATGACGACTTCTTTCAGAGACACCGTCTCCCGAGACCGGTTCGGCACCTCAATGCCGACCACGGATTTTCCCGGTAACGGCGCAACGATGCGTAAACTCGTCGCCTTCAGCGCCAATGCCAGGTCGTCGGCCAGATTCACAATGCGAGCGACCTTCGTGCCGGGACCCGGCTCAAACTCGTACATCGTGACGACCGGGCCTGGCCTCACTTCCGTCACAATGCCCTCGATGCCGAAACTCATCAGTGCGCGGGATAAGATCTCGGACTGGGCCTTGAGTTCCTCATCCGACATCCGATCCATCGGCCCGGAGGGATCGCTTAACAGAATCTCCGGGTCAGGAAGCTGATAGTTTTCGGATGCAGTTGTCGGAACAACCAGTTCCGGCTCAGCCGCTTGCGCGTCCCATGTTGGAATTGCGACAGGGAATGGCTGGATGATCGGACCCGGAGAAGTCGGGGTCAGTTCAACCTCCTCGATTCCGTCAATTGCTGACTCCTCTCCTCGAGTGACAGGCGCCGGCTTCGACGACCTCGCTCGTGATCGTCGATGGTCGCTCTCTTTCTCGATTTCAATTGATCGCTCAGGCATCACCGCCGACACTCCTTCGCGGAGAGCGGCCCAACAGGCCGGCATCCGACGGACGGCTTCCGCCAAGGACAGTGGGGCCGTCAACAGAAGGGAGACCAGGAATCCTGTGATGACCAGAATATGGGCCCCGGTTCCGGCAAAGACAGCGCGGAGCCCCTCGGCGATCGCCTGGCCGACGACACCACCGCCCATCCCGCGGGAAATCATCCCGCTGGTCAGGGTCGGCACCCCCGTCGTTTCAAGATGCAGAAATGCGCTCAGGAAGAAGACGGCGGCTAACGAGCCGGCGGCCGTCCGCAGCGTAAGACTCACCGGAACCTGAGAGAAACATCGAAATCCCAATCGCCCCAGCAGCAGGGGAAAGAGATAGGCCGCTCCACCGATGCCGAAAAAGAACGCACCGGCCAACAACGCGCCGAACGAACCGATGAGATTGCGTGGTGGATCGGCATCCGGCGCACCGGTCGCCAGCACCTCCGCCTCTCCGGGCACAAACGACAGGAGGCTCAAGAGCATCAGCAGACTCAGCGCGATCAAGATCACGCCGATCACTTCTCGCTGGATATGAGAAGGGGAAGATGGGGCGCGGCGGGCTTCTCCCCGCTTCGCCGAGGTGGTGGCACCCATGGGACGAATGCTAACACAGGGGCAGAGTCATTTCAAACGAACGCGCATCTGGATCCCCGGCAATCGGTCTTGCCGATCGCCGGTCCGATCATGGGGATTTCTTTTTCGATGTTCCGCGCGGCGCCGGCCGGTCAAACCAATCGACTCGTCACAATGGAGCCGACGGCGCCGTATGCCGAATGATCTTGCCTTCCACCAGATAGACGACCAACTCGGCGATATTGGTGGCATGATCGGCCACTCGCTCAAGAGACTTGGCGATAAAGCTCAATCGAATGGCACGGGAAATCGTGTGCGGATTTTCCATCATGAACGAGAGCAGCTCACGAAACAACTGTTCCATGAGGTCATCCACGAAGTCGTCATCCCCGATGACTTTCCTGGCCAGAATGGCATCTTCCTTGACGAAGGCGTCGATGCTTTCCTTCACCATGACCCGCGCCAGGCTCCCCATCCGCGGGATATCGATGTAGGGCTTGAGTTGAGGCTCTTCGTTCAGTTCGATCGCGCGCTCACAGATACTTTCCGACAGATCACTGATACGTTCAAGCTCGGTGGACAGCTTCATGGCCGTCGTCACCAACCGAAGATCGCGCGCCGCCGGCTGGTGGAGCGCCAGCAATTCGATGCAGGCTTCGTCGATCTCGACATCCATCGCATTGACCTTGTGATCCCGTTCGATCACTGCGCAGGCCAAAGCCGCGTCTCGCGTGACCAACGCGGTCAACGCCTTATCGATTTGGTCTTCCGCGAGGCCGGCCATTCGCGCCAGCTTCGTCTTGAGTTCGGCAAGTTCTTCGTCGAAATGTCGGTGTTGAGCCATGGCGTCACCCGAATCGTCCTGTGATGTAATCTTCCGTCTGCTTCTTCGAAGGGTTCGTGAACAACTGCTTCGTGAGGCCATACTCGACCAGTTGGCCAAGGTACATAAACGCGGTCCGATCCGACACCCGGGCGGCCTGCTGCATGTTGTGCGTCACGATGACGATCGTCAACTCTTTCTTCAGCGAAAACAGTAACTCTTCAATGATGCCGGTGGCAATGGGATCCAGCGCTGAGCAGGGTTCGTCCATCAAAAGAACGTCCGGCTTGACGGCGAGGGCTCGCGCAATGCAAAGACGCTGCTGCTGACCGCCGGACAAGCCGAGCGCGCTCTTGTGCAGCCGGTCCTTCACTTCCTCCCATAAGCCGGCTCCCCGGAGGCTTCGCTCGACGATCTCTTCCAACACCGCCCGATTCTTCAGGCCTTGCAGCCGCGGCCCGTACGCCACATTTTCATGGATCGATTTGGGGAACGGGTTGGATTTTTGAAACACCATGCCCACGCGTTTGCGAAGATCGGTGATATCGATCGTCGGATTGAAAATATCCACGTCGTCAAGAAGGATGTTCCCCTCATATCGGGCTCCCTCGATGAGATCATTCAAGCGATTCATGCAGCGGAGCAAGGTGGACTTCCCGCAACCGGACGGTCCGATGAAGGCGGTCACTTGATGTTCGAAAATATCCAAATCAATCTTGAAGAGGGATTGGACCGGCCCGTAGAAAAAATTGAAGCCCTGCACGCGAAGCTTCGACTTCCCCTGAGCGCTGGGCCGATGCGGCACGTTGGAATCATGAGGGTCCATGCTCTCCATCTCCAGTGAGCAAACAGCAGGCGAGAGGGTAGGGATACCGGACGTCATGTCAAACTGCTGACCCAGCATATTTCCTCCTCATTCGATTTCGCAAGAGGATGCCCGTGAGGTTAAGCGTCACCACCACAAGAATCAACACCAATGTGGTCACATAGACCATCGGCTTGGCAGCTTCCACATTCGGCGATTGAAACCCCACGTCATAAATATGAAAACCCAAGTGCATGAACTTCCGGTCCAAGTGAATAAACGGCCAGGTCCAGTCGATCGGCATGGCGGGCGCCAGTTTGACGACGCCGGTCAACATCAAGGGCGCCACCTCGCCGGCCGCGCGAGCCATCGCCAGGATCAGTCCGGTCAAGATGCCGGGGAGGGCCGTGGGAAGCACGACTTTCCAGATGGTTTCCCATTTGGTCGCGCCCAAGCCGATCGACCCTTCTCGATACTCCCTCGGCACGGCTGCCAATCCCTCTTCGGTCGCGACGATGACGACGGGAACGGTCAAGAGCGCCAGCGTCAATGAAGCCCAGAGGATACCACCCGTGCCGAACGTGGGAGTCGGCAGCCGATCGGAAAACCACAGCGCATCCAGCGTGCCCCCCACGCCGTACACGAAAAACCCCAACCCGAACACCCCGAAGACGATCGAGGGAACCCCGGCGAGATTGTTGACGGCAATGCGGACGGTTCGCACGATGACTCCCTGGCGGGCATACTCCCTGAGGTACAGCGCGCCGATGACACCAAAGGGGGTCACGACAAAGCTCATGATCATCACCATCAGGACCGTGCCGAAAATGGCCGGGAAGATTCCTCCCTCCGTATTGGCTTCTCGCGGCTCTGTGGTCAACACCATCCAGACGTTGCCGGCATAGACCCACACTTTCTCCGCCTTCGAAAGGTCGTTGGGGCGCAAGACTCGCATGACTTGGCCGAGCTCAATGGACTTTTCTCTGCCGTTGGCATCGACGACGAGCAACGTATACGCGTACGCGCGCGCTGCCTCACTCGATTCAGCCTGCCGCAGCAGAGCCGGTAGAGACTGCCATACGGCCTCCGAGCCTTCAGCCACAGGCTGGTCTTCCTTGACCAGCGTCCGGAGCCGTCCATAGAAATTCCCCCACTCACGCCGTTCCACCATCACAAGATCGGCGGGCGTGGTTCGTTCGACGATCTGATCGGTGTTGATCCACCGATAGTCCAGACCATACAGATCCCGGTTGCCGATCTTCACCCTGATCCGCGGGATCCCTTTTGGGCTGACTTCCTCGCCGGCCAACTGACCGATCACATGTTTGCCGTCCTTCAGCGTCAATTCGACGAGATCGGCCGGCCAAAAATACCCGAACCCATTGAGGAGAATGAGCACCAGAAGCCCGCCGATCATGAGGAGCGAAATGGAAAGCCCGGCCCCGCAGCCCCAAATGAAGAGCTCACCGCTTGCCATGAAATGCTTGACCCACTGTTTCATCGAATCACTCGCGCACCTGTTTGTCCGGCCCCTCTTCCAACCACCGGGCCTTGCTTCTCATTCGTGAACTTCGCCTTGCCTCAAGCTTCCCGTCTAGAATTGGCTATATTTCTCCCTGAGTCGCTGTCGAACCAGTTCCGCTACCGTATTGAGCAGAAAGGTCGCGATAAAGAGGAGCAAACCCGCCAAAAAGAGCGTGCGATACAAGGTCCCGCCGTGCGGCGCTTCAGGGATCTCCACGGCGATATTCGCAGACAGGGTTCGAAACCCGTTGAAGAGGCTCCAATCCATGATCGGCGTATTGCCGGTCGCCATCAACACGATCATGGTCTCGCCGACCGCCCGACCGAACCCGATCATCAACGCCGAGAAGATGCCTGGGCTGGCCGAGATCAGGACGAGATGGGTGAGCGTTTGCCACCGCGTGGCGCCGAGGGCCAAGGACCCGGCGATCAGATTCTTTGGAACATTGGAGAGCGCTTCTTCAGAAATGCTGTAGATGATGGGAATGATGGCAAATCCCATGGCCACTCCGACCACGATGGCGTTGCGCTGGTCATAATTCAAACCGAGATGAGTTTGGATCCACGGTTTAAAATGACCATCGAACAAGAAAGACTCCCACCAGGCGCTGGTTTCAAGGCACCCCCAGACCACGGCGATGATGATCGGCACCATGAGCAGCGCCTCCGCGCCGGGCCGCACACGATGCTTGAGGGAGGCAGGGAGCAGGAGAAAGAGCCCGCTGGAAAGGGCGATGACCAAGGGCATCATCAAGACCATCCCCGTCATGGCGGGAAAGTTTCGCTCCAGGACCGGCGCAAACCAGAGGCCGGCCAGAAATCCAAGCACGACGGTGGGCAGCGCGGCCATGATTTCTATCGTGGGCTTGATCTTCGCCCGCAGATTGGGATGCATGAACATGGCGGTATAGATTGCGGCCAATACCGCCAATGGCACCGCCAAGAGCACGGCATAGAAGGTGCCCTTAATGGTTCCGAATATCAGCGGGGTCAGGCTGAACTTCGCTTCAAAGTCGTCCGACCCACTCGAGGATTGCCAGACAAGTTCCGGCCGATCATACCCCTCGTACATCACGGGGGAAAATAAGGTGGCCAAGGTGATCTCCGGGTAGGGATTCGAAATATGGTAATGCACCAGTCGATTATTTTCAGCGAGACCGACCAGGCCATCCGCCTTTGGAGAAAAATAGGTGCTGCGGAGCGCCCCCTGTTGTGGAGCAAGCGTCAACAACGTTTGTTCGGACGTCGAATGGTGCAGACGGATTTCTCCCCCGGCATCGGTGGTGATGAATCCCTTATCGCGCTGGGAAATCGTGATGTCGGTGACCGCCCTCTGGTGAGGGGCAAACCGATGGATACGCGTCATATGGGTTGCATTCGTCGCAGCATGTTCCCGCACGGGCATCCACACGGCAATCTGCCCGGATGCGCCGCCGACCACAAGACTCCGGTCACCCATCAAATAGGCCAGCGCGGTAATCGCGTCGCTTCCTTCAGAAACCTGACTTATCTCGACAAGACCGGGCTTCTCCGGTTCTCGGAGGTCGAAATGATAGACCTTGCCCTCTTCCGTGCCGACAGCGAGAAGCTCCGCCCGACTCGCGAGGGTGATCGCCGTAACCCGGCCCGAGATGTGGGGTGTGAGATCAACCTGTGAGATCGAAGCCTCAGCGGTTCCATCGGGGCGGGATGCGGTTCGACTCGTGGTCAGCCAGAGGTGCTGGTCTTGAAGCAGCGTGGCAATCCGAACGTCGGAGTCCGCGCTCTGATACGCCATCTTGGTGATTGGTTGCGGAGTTGGCGCGGCAACCATCGGAATCCCGACCGTGACGGACGGGGCGATCGAACGTTCGTTCCCTTGGAAGTCCTGAGTGAATTCGATCGCCACGGGGATGACGCGGCCGTCTTCCGTGCCCACGGCGAGCGAGTGCCCCTTCCCGAATGCTCGCGCCGATGCTGTGACCGAGCCGCCCGGCAACAAGCTGCGCGATGGACTGTGTGCCGCGGACCCGGCGTCCCCTAAGAAGACAAACTCCAGTGCGTCACCGCGGAGCACATAGGCAAGCTCTTGATGTTCATCGACACCGATCAGCGCAGACGCGGAAGGACGATCAAGCGGAGAGAGTGTAATCGGCTCGGCCGGGGTGGCGTAGGACGGCTGAAAGAGCGGGACGACTTCTTTCACCAGAAAAATGCACATTCCGAGAATGCAAAGGATGATGCTGATCCCACCGGTCTTGATGATGACGTTGGTAAGCCCGTCCGTGATCGATCTGATTTGGCGTCGACTGAACAGTCCGCCCACCAGGGCCGGGGTCGGGACGGAATCCCGGCCTGGGGACGGCTCTCCTTGAAGCACCGGCATCGGAGTGAAAGGGGGAACTGTCATATATTGACTGTCTCGCTGCGGCCTTGCTGAACGGCCTTTTTGAGCATCCTGCTCAACTAGTTGGTGTCGTCCAAAACCTCGATGCCTGTCCCGGCAACAGGAGAAAATGAGTTTTTCCGCAGTCTGTGAAATCTATTCGACTTTCGCCAATTCCTTTTCAATCACGCTCTGCGGGAGTGGGAAGAAGCCATCCTTGATGACGATGGATTGGCCTTCCTTGCTGTAAATAAACTTAATGAACTCCTTTACGAGCGGATCGAGCGGCTTGTTCGGCATTTTGTTGACATACACCAACAGATGCCGCCAGAGGGGATAGGACCCGTTCAGGGCATTTGTCTGCGTGGGAGCCACGAAAGGTGCCCCCTCCTTTTGAGCCAGGGGCAGCACTCTGACGCCGGAGGTCACATAGCCGATCCCGCTGTAACCGATCCCGGCCTGATCTTCCGTGATACCCTGCACCACGGAAGCCGAGCCTGGCTGCTCTTTGACTTCATCTTTATAGTCGCCGTTCTTGAGTGCATACTCCTTGAAAAATCCATAGGTGCCGGATGCTGAGTTACGGCCATAGATGCTGATGGGCGAAGCCGCCAATTCGCCCGTAACCCCGAGCTGACTCCACCGATCGAGATTTTGCTGCGCGCCGAATCGACGCGTCTTCGAGAAGATCGCATCGACCTGCGTCATCGTGAGTCCTTGGACAGAATTATCCTTGTTGACGTAGACGGCCAGCGCGTCGATGGCGACTGGAAATGCGGTCGGTTTATACCTGAATTTTCTTTCGAAGGCATCAAGCTCGGTATTTTTCATCGCGCGGGACATTGGGCCCAGTTGCGCAGTCCCTTCGATCAAAGCCGGGGGTGCGGTGCTCGATCCCTTCCCTTCGATTTGAATTTTGACGCTCGGGTATTGCTTGCGAAATCCTTCGGCCCACAGCGTCATGAGATTATTGAGCGTATCAGAGCCGATGCTGTTGACATTCCCTGATACCCCGCTGACTTTGATATAACCTTTTAACGCTGAATCCAGCACGATGGCGTCGTCGGCATTGACCGATGGGATTGCAGACACAAGAGATCCAAGAAGGGCGATGCAGGTGAGACCAGACTTGGCAGCCGAGATGTTCATACACAGTCCTTTCGTCATCACTGACTATTCCATTGGCACCATAACCCTGTCGTATTGCCGCCACATTACGCGAATGTTACAGGTGTGTTACATAATAAGCGTCCTAGCTAGAGACGAGGCAGGCTGTAGCCGACCGCTGCATCAGATTCCCCTCATGTTAAAAGTTATACTGCAACTGTGTCCGGACAATATCGCCCTCACGGATGTTATAGGGAGCAGTCTGCGTGTCGGTACGTCTGCTTCGGACATAAGCGATCGTGAACTCTACGGCCTTTGCGATTTGCCACTCCATCCCGACTTCCCACTCCCGGACGACATTGAATGGTGAATTGGTGCGGTGTTTTTTCCCACCGCCATACTCTTGGTAACGGACATAGGGAATAAGGCTGGTCAACCACGGCTTGTTTACATCCCACTTATACATCCCCTGGATATAGCCGCCCTGGATGTCCCCTTCCCCAATGGCTGTTTGAGCGACGTTCAACTGAGGACCATTGCCCCAGTTCCACTCCGCTTGGAACCCGATGGGTTGCGGATAGAGCACGAAATGCACCCCGATTCGCTCGTCGAGGATGTTCCCATTATTGATGAGTGCGGGAGTTGCGGCGAGACCGGTGCCGGAGGGAGTCCCAACATTGAACGTGCCACGGTACGCATCGACGCCAAACTGGATAATCTGACCGTAGGGCAGTTCCATGGGATAGGTGGCATGGACGACGATATGTTTATTGTCATTGCGGTCGTTCACATTGATCGTCTGGCCGTTGTAGACACCAATGCCTAAGACGCCGTAGTCCCCAGATCCCTTGAGACCTGAATCGACCAACTTTTTGAATAATTTTCTAGTCTCCTTCGGCGTGTAGTAGATAAAAAACCCGAGGTCACGCTCGCCCTGCACCGCGCTATTGAGCCCGTCGGCGCGGTCGAACGCCGTTCGATTTTGACTGGACTGCAGATTTTCAAATCCGAACGGAACCTTCGATTGCCCTGCACGAACCCGCAATTCCTTTTCCTCAAAGAACAAGAAAGGCACAGGCATGAAAATATCGGCATAGGCGTCACGAAGTTGGACAAAGTGATTACTCTGATCCCCGGTCGTGCCGGGTACGGAGCCGGCGAATTCGGGCTGAATATAAAATGACAGCCAGTCCGTTACGTCGCCCGAAAAAACGAGGCGGACGCGGCGGAAGGCAAAACCCGCATTATCACGAATGGTGTTATCATATTCACTCCGTATGGACTTATCTCCAGGAAGATACGTGTAGCGGGCTTGCACATACCCGCGAATACTGATTTTATCGAACCATTTCTTGATCGATGCCTTCTCCGCCATGATCGCATCCTCTCGTTCGTGCTCGGCCTTGAGCTTGAGCCATTCTTCCTTCGTGATCTGTCCCTTCTCATACAGGAGATCCTCCACGCTGGCTTGTGCCGGATTGGTCTGGAGGATCAACCCGAGACCGAAGGCACATACGGCGACCGCGCACCACCATCTCTTCATTCCGCTACCTCCCTCTGGTTGATCATGTTTCGAATACGTGGCGAGGTATAGTTCAACGGCGTTAAGATGGTGCTACGGGCTTATTGCGGATGTGTTAAATCAACGACGGTCCGGTGAAGGACCATGACTTTCGCAAGGGATGGGCAGCTGCAGCCAATCCCATGGAAGCCCGCTACGGATGAACGAAACACGCGACCAGCACCATACCGAACCCCCTCTCTGGTCAATGGCTGCAGCAATGCTCGTAATTCTCGGCGCCCCGCTGGTTCTCTACTCTTTCGCTCCGACCGGCCCTATTCGAGAGGGAGACACCGTATTCTCAGAGGGTGAACAGCAGGTGCAGATTCGTCAGGCAACTACAGATCAATCGAGGAAGGCGGACAACACGTGTTTACTTGATCCGAACAGTCCGTTGATCGTCCTTCACGCTTCAACCGACCAAGCAGATGGCTCGATCATTGCTCATGTTCAAGGCAACCCCACGGATAAATGGCCCTTTTGCCCCGTACATGCCGAGGTGGTACTGAAAACCCATCAGATATTCCAGAAGCCGGCGGTCTTGGGGGCGGTACGAGAGATCTTGGTTGGATGGTTCAGTCGATGAGGGCGGTGCCGTTACTTTTTCAGGCGCTGAGCAAATTGCTTTCGGAGCTTCGCAACTTTTGGACCGACCACAAACTGGCAGTAACCCTGGAGGGGATTTCGAGCAAAGTATTCCTGGTGATAAGACTCCGCCTCATACCACTGACCAGCTGATACGACCTGCGTGACGATGGGAGCGTCGTAGAGTCTTTCAGCCGTAAGAGATTTAATGACATTCTCAGCGGTTTGCTGCTGTTCCGGGGATGTGTAGAAAATCGCTGACCGATACTGGGTGCCTATGTCGTTTCCCTGCCGATTGAGGGTCGTGGGATCGTGTATGGCGAAAAATATTTCAAGGAGTTCTTTATACGGGGTCACGCAGGGATCAAACGTCATACGCACGGCCTCGGCATGGCCGGTCTGCCCTCCACATACTGCTTCATAACTGGGATGGTCTAGGTTACCACCGATATAACCGGACTCGACCGATTCCACACCCCTGACCTGGTCAAAGACGGCCTCAAGGCACCAAAAACAGCCGCCGGCAAGGATAGCGACTTCGTGCTGAGGTAAGAGCGATTGCGATTCGATGCCCATTGTGTGATCGGTCTATGAACGACAAGAGTCTTGCGGCAGGAGAAGCCCGACTATTCCTCTTCTTCCTCAATATCCTCGATTCCTTCATAACTCATTTCGGGAAAAGACGCCGACGCCTTTTCACAGGCAGTTTCGACCATCTCTTCCGCATCTTCCGCCGAATCGGCATCGACCAAGAACTTCACGGTGATTGCATACCTCTGTTCCACCCCCAACTCCTTTCTCTATCCTTCTGCCATGATTTTTGTATCGAGACATCGCTCCTTCCGTACTTTCTGACAGTTACGGTAGCCATGTCAACCGTGTTCAAGATCGGGATAGCGTCTGCACAACAGATACGGCCGCACGGCAGAGTGGGAGAGCCACGGAATCTCACCGAACACATTTTCAGGAAATTCTGACGAGTGAGAAGGTGCGTACGCTGAAGCGACTAAACGAGAAGTTACTCGTCCTGTTCAAGTTCGGAGAGTATCGTCTTGAGCTTCGCAAGCTCTTCTGGACTAATACGCGAAAAGGCGATCCCAAATGTACCGCCATCGACCCAGCGCACCGTGGCCTCGTCGATCCTCAACGGCCAATCAAGGCCTGGAATGTGGAGTCGGCATTCGAGCTTGGTCCCTTGTGTCACTGTGCTATCACTTTCGATCTTACACCCACCGACGGAAATATCCAGAGTCCGCCCCTGCCCCTCTTCTCGTTGTCCCGAGAAGGTGCTCCGAAACTGAGTGGTGAATCTCGGCTGAACCCGCCGTTCCGCGGGTAGAGGTTTGGCCGGAATCTGATCGGCGGGTTTTGATTTGAAGAATGCACCGAGGTTCTTCAACGATGAAATCCTTCGCTCAATCTCATGATGTGGAAGCACTCCAACAGACTGTTTTGACTCCCGCGAAGAACCGATCCTCTTCTCGGACCGCTCCCTCGTGAAACATCTTACTTCTTGGTGGAAAGAAGCATGTGGTCGCGGCGGTTCTGCTGATAGCAGGACTCATCCCGATCAAAACAAAAGGGGCGCTCTTTGCCGAATGACACGATTGCCACCTGCTTGGGATTTGCCCCGACTTCTGCCAAATAGCTCCGAGCAGCCTTGGCGCGTTTGTCGCCCAACACCATGTTGTAATCGGTCGTGCCTCGCTCGTCACAGTGGCCTTCAATCTTCAGGATGACGCCTGGATGATCCTTAAGGTACGCAGCGTTGTGATTGAGCGCTTCCATGCCGGATTCCGACAAGGTCCACTGGTCATACCCAAAGAAAACATCCTGCAACCCCGCCTCCACGGCGGCCTTTTCTTCTTGTGTGAGTTCGGCACGCTGATGCGCGCTGTGCCCCGATGGATTCAGTGCCGTCGTGTATCCTCCTTGCCCTAGTCGTTCCTCCGACGGATTACGTGAGAACCCGCTCAATTCTCCGCTGGGGCCTCCTTTTGACAGGTTTGGCATCTTCGAACTCTCATTTCCAGTCCCACCTTCACCGCCGGACTTGAGCCATTTCGTGTTGCAGCCCTGGTTCGACAACAAGATTAGTCCCATCACCACCACCGCCCCTGACTTCGCAATCATGTTATTCATGCCCCTGCTCCTCCATGGTGACATCCCAATCCAGCGACTCAGTCGATTTTAATGTAATGAGGATCTTATGCGAGGCGAGCCCGTTGTCCTCCACGCACGAAACAAATATAGCACCGCTGTTGAAAAGGGATGCGTGAGGAGAAGCCTAGCCGATTTATGACAGGATACCTAACAAATTCAAATATCTGATCGGTCGATAGGGGGATATATTCTGGCTGGCGAGAGAACCGAAATTAGATCGGCAAGAAAACGAGGAGGAGGCAAACCAAGCACCATTGCTCGCTTAAATGAACAGACCGCTTCTTCCTCAGCGATATCCTTTGCGATCAGACCAACGGATGGGTTGCAATACCGCTCCTAAGCCAGCCATCGCACAGATAAACAACAGCATGGCAAGTGCAATCACGAGGAAAAATGCTGCTCTCATGTCGTGCAAAACGGGGATCATGGTACCTCCCTCTGCTTGCTCGATTCATTGACTACGCCATCCGCATTCACAAACCCAGGGATTCACTGGGTCCATCTTCTCAAGCAATCTTCCACAACAGGGGCATTCTCTGGTCCAAGCAAACCGCTTCTGCTGTTCAGAGTATACCGCTCCAAACGTTGCCTGTGTTCTATATCGGCTAAACCACGGCACGGAATAACCTCCTTTTGCTCATAGATGTCATCGTAGATGAAATTCCATCAATGGTTCCATCCAGCTTTGGTGGAATGACCGGTAGATCTCACATCGATCTAACTCATTGAAGTCATGGATAGAACGGTCAAATTCCACAGGGCATCCCAGCAAGGATGAGCCCACAACCTACTGGTTCAATGCCCTACAGAAGCGGTTCATTCACCAACATCACACCCATTGGGGAGGCTACACAGACGGATGAATGAAAAGCAAGGTGGGAATGACGCCCCTACGACGGCTATCGGAAAAAAACTTTGCAATCCAACATGCTTCGATCAGGACGGCACCTGCTCAGGAGATATGCACCTCCAAATTCTGAATGATTCGCTTCTTTCCCTCTTCTTCCATCTTTGTCCACGCCACGTCCTAAAACAGCGGCTTCTTCCCGCCTGCTTTCATGATGGCGTGGCGAAAGGCTTTCGAAAGGCTATCCAAGGATGCCATGTCACAGACGGGAATATGGATTTCCCCCTTCCTTTCTCCCGGTTTGTCTTTGGGAGCGCGATCCTCATAGACAAGCTCCTCGAGACTCGTCACGACTAATTTGCCGGTCTTTAGCTCGTGGATAGGTTTACCTGATATCGCGAGCGGCGCCAGCCATTCGGTCACGCAGCCCCCCCGCGCACAGCGTAACCGAACTCCATAGAGGTTGACATTTTCACCCTCCTGCTCTGCGCTCACGCTTGGAGACAGTGCGTTCAGATCGAACTCCTGAATCCTTTCTATGGGTGATTGAAGCCCGAATATGCCGCTCAACTTTCTGTGTTCATTGAGACGTGTCACAACTTTGAGAGTTGATGGAGCTGTCACGACCACATCGACCTTCGCCATTCTATCCATATGCCAGAGGGATCCGTCCTTGGCGATCATCCGTTGCAAACCACTGTGCATTGTCCCACATGCTTCCCACGTGTCCTTGATAAATGCCACCGTCTCCTCCAGCGAGGGTCCGTCCGTGCCTGGTGTGTCGTTCGATACCGCCCATGCACTCGGCAAACTCGTCATGAGGATGATGAGGCAAGTAACTAGCTTCCCCTCTTGCCATTTCGTCATCATTGGGCTCCTATAAATGGTTGGATCAGGAAGGTCGTCACGCTTTGTCTTCGTGTCAAACATGCCGAATCCCTCCTTCACGCTGATTGTCTTGGGGGAATAGTTTCAGGTTCAATGCTCAAATGCAGAGACAGTCCGACGACTGTCACTCCCAACATTGCTCTTTTCAAGATAGCGCAATCTAAGCCTGAGATATCTTGCGCACGCTCGGGAGTCGAATCATGGTAGGTTAGCGACCCCAGTTTTGTATGGGCAGCAGACGATACGACGGGCAGTTCATTCACAGCAATGATCCATTCAGTGACCAGAGATCTCACACGACTACTCCCTGTCAGCTTGCTCTTTGCTCTGACCGGATGTGCGGGTGTTAGTCAGAATGAATACGCCGAATTTGATCACTATGTCGCTGCAAAGGTATCACCTGGAGTACCCACCGCGCAGGCAGTCCAAATCTTGAGTCAGGATAGTTATAAGTGCAAACAGCGAGGGGCCAGAGCGGAATGTCATCGGCACGAAGACGGCTTTATCAAATTCTGCCGTTACCAGGTCCTCATGATTGTAGATACGAAGCAGCAAACAGTTCTCAAGACCAGACCTGATATTCTCTGCGCTAAAAAGTATCCATAAGATTCGACTGCCGGCTCGTATAAACTGGCTGCTGGCGACCAAGGCTAGGTCCCGAACTCTATCTCACACATCTCCTTGCCGTCCGCGTCCGTGACGCAACGGCGCTCTTCAACAGCAGCACTGTGCTGGCTGCTTGATTGATCGGCATATGTGTGATCTCCGCCCTGGAGCTGAAATCGATGATCGTATCCACATTGCTGAAGGCGCAGGCGTTCAGCCTAAGCCACGTAAATGGTTGATGCATATGGTGCGCCCGGAGGGACTTGAACCCCCAACCCTCGGATCCGAAGTCCGATGCTCTATCCAATTGAGCTACGGGCGCAGCAAGCGTACATGAATCATGTTGAGACGAGACTTGTCAAGGTTCAGAGAAGCGGTCGAAGCAACTAGAGTCGTGCCAGAATCTCATCCGCAACTTGCGCTGCAGACTTTCCATCCGTCTCAATGATGCAATTCGCCGCTGCCTGATACTTCGGTGTGCGTTCGCGAAGCACGTCTTGAATCTCATCCACAAAAGACTTCACTCCGGTGAGGGACGGGCGTTGGGTATCGTGACCGATCCGCTCAGTAATCGTGCTCACTGATGCGGTCAACCAGAACAGTCTTCCTGTTCCTTTTAAGAGGTCGACATTTCGTGATCGAAGAATGACTCCCCCTCCGGTATCGACAACCAACCCATTCCGACCGGCCAACTCTTGACAGACCTTGGATTCCAGATCGCGAAAGTACTCCCATCCATGTCGTTCAACGATCTCGGGAATGCTCTGGTCAGCCGACTTCACAACCTCGGCGTCCGTAGAGACAAGGACACGGTCAAGACGGGCTGCCACGAGCTTGCCGACGGTGCTCTTTCCCGTCCCACGATAGCCGATGAGCACCACATTCATCGGAAATGAGACTCCAAGACACGGCGCATCACTTCAACGGGAGCAGGCTGATCGGTCCATAGCTCAAATTGCGCAACCGCCTGATTAAGGAACATGTCCAACCCGGAAATTGTCTTGCAGCCCGCAAGTCCTGCCTCTCTGAGCAATCGGGTCTCGCGTGGATTGTAGACAATGTCCATGACCGCCAGATCGGGATGGAGGAGCGAGCCCGGAACACAGGTGGCCTCGGCTTTCGGAGACATCCCGACCGGAGTGCAATGAATGAGTATCTGCGCGGCAGGAAGAACCCGACGAAGGGCCGACTCATCCAGATACGAATCCTCCACCGTCACCGTTGCCGTAGAACGAATATCCTGAGCCAAGCGAATCCGCTCCGCATCCTCAATCCCCAGCAAGGTCAATTTCTCTACGCCGGACTCAGCCGCCAGCGCGAAAGCAATCGCTCGTGCGGCACCTCCGGAACCGAGGATGACGATGTGTCTTCCCGTGAGCGCAACTCCACCCGCCTTCAACGCCATCCGCGCGCCGGTCGCGTCCGTATTGTACCCGGTGAGCGTGCCTTTCCCAGCCACGATCGTATTGATCGCGCCGATCCGTTGCGCCGTCGTCTCCACCTGATCGAGAAACGGAATCACGGCCACCTTGTGAGGAATGGTTACGCTCGCTCCGCGAAAGTTTCCCAGTGCGCGGAGCCCTTTGACGGCATCACCGATCGCTTCCACTTGCCAGGCGAGATAGACAAAATTAAGCCCCAATGTGCGGAACGCCGCATTGTGAATGGCAGGCGACAGGGAATGCCCGACCGGATTGCCGATGACACCGCAAAACTTCGTCTGAGCATCAATGTCCATCATCCGACCTGTGAACAGACTATTGAAACAGTTCCTGAGCCGTTACCGGTTACCCTTTGTAGACCGTCATGCCCCCATCAATCGGAAAGGTCGCTCCAGTGACCCAGGCTGCTTCATCTGACGCCAGATACAGAACCAGATTGGCCACTTCTTCTGGTGTTCCAGGACGACGAATCGCATATTGGGCAAGAATGGGCTGGAGCATGTCCGGATTGGCCATAAGGGGGGCCGCCATAGGCGTATCGATGAGACCAGGGTTCACCACATTACAGCGAATCCCTTCATTCGCATATTCGACGGCCAGCGCGCGCGTCAAGGCGTCAAGCGCCCCTTTCGATGCCGTATAGGCGGCTAAGCCGGAGAGACCGACTAAACTGGCAATGGACGAGATATTCACGATCGAGCCTCGTCCTTGTTTCAACATGTGAGGAATGACGGCTCGAGTCATGCGGAAGACCCCGGTCAAGTTGATGTCGAGCACACGCGCCCAGACCGCATCATCAGTTTCGTGGAGACGTTTTCCAAATTCACCGATCCCCGCGTTGTTGATCAGAATGTCGATCCGCCCAAAGCTATCGATCGTTCGACGGACAACATCCGACACATGGGTTTCGTCCGTCACTGAACCGGCAACGCCGAGGACTTTCCCCTTGTTATGTCGGATCACACTGGCCACACGATCCACTTCCTGTTGCCGACGTCCCGTGATGACGACCGAGCCTCCCTCCTCGGCAACACGTTTCGCGATCGCTTCGCCGATTCCGGCATTGCCTCCCGTCACGACGGTTACCTTGCCTTCTAACCTATTCATGCGCTCAGCTCCTCTCCTGCTTCATCGGACAGGTCTTCCTGGTCGCCGTCGATAGAAACCCCTTTCCCTGCCGTCGAACGGAGCAGCCCTGGCTCTACCTTTCGGGCGACGGTGATGAATCCAGAATGGGCGACCATGCGATGATCGGGCCGCACGCTCCTGCCCTGTACGGACCAGGTTCGGAGCAACGTTTCAAACGTTTCGATCATTCCGAATACGGTTGCCCGTTCAAGCGCCTCGACCGTTTGTACCACTTGGGGCACGGTGGGAACAAAGCTCAGATAGATCCCCCCGGATCGCAACGCGGTGGCTGCGTGCGGGATCACCTGCCAAGGTTCAGGCAAGTCGAGCACGACGCGATCGAACGAAATTCCATCATCAAGCAGCTCAATGCCTTCATAGGCATTCTTCCGCAATGCCGTCAGATTGGGCACGGGCCCCAGGTAGCGATCGACGTTCTGCAGTGCGGTGCGTGCAAAATCTTCCCGCATCTCATAGGTCACCACCGATCCTCGGGGTCCGACTGCTCGTAACAGCGCCATGGTCAGCGCGCCTGAACCGGTTCCGGACTCAAACACCCGCGCACCCGGATACACATCCGCCCACATGGGAATCAGCGCGAGATCCTTCGGATAGAGCACTTGAGCGCCACGCGGCATCTTCAGCACATAGTCTCCGAAAGTCGGCCGAACCGCCAACATCTTTTTCCCACCCGACAGGACGACGATGGTCCCATCAGGCCGCCCGATGATCGCGTCGTGAGCGATCTTCTGGCCGCTGAATTGATAGGTCTCGCCCGCCTTCAACGTGAGGGCGTACTGGCGCCTTTTGTGATCGACAAGATGGATGCGTTCACCACTGGACAATTGAGACATGCCGCGCATTCTAGGGGGTTCGTTCCGAGGTTTGCAACCAACGGCCATTTCGTGACAGCATGAGCAAGCAGGAGCGCTGTTCACACCCTTTGGCGCTCGTGGCGTCTTGCGCGCATGGAGTTCTCAATGCGTGGCACCGTGTTTCCGTACAGAGCTTTCGGCAGACCAATCCTCGCAGCGACGATGGGAGGGGCGGTCATCGCCTTGTGCCTGATCCTCATGGGCAGTCCGGCCTATGCCGGTGAAGTCATCGTCGCCAGTTATGAAGGAGTGATCAACCCGGTGGCAGCGGAGTACCTGCATGATGCCCTGGCTTTTGCCCACTCGTCGGACGCCCAGGCCCTCATCTTCAAACTCGATACGCCCGGAGGCTTGGACACCTCCATGCGCCTCATGATCAAAGAGATGATCGGTTCGCCCCTCCCCGTGATCGTGTTCGTCGCTCCCTCGGGAGGCCGAGCTGCCTCGGCAGGAGTCTTCATTACGATGGCAGCCCATGTGGCCGCCATGGCTCCGGGAACCAACATCGGAGCCGCGCACCCGGTCGCGATGGGCGGCGGTGAGATGGACGGCACGATGAAGGAGAAAGTGGAAAACGACGCGACGGCTTACATCAAGAGTATCGCGGAGCAGCGTGGACGGAACGTATCATGGGCTGAAGATGCCGTTCGAAAGAGCATTTCCGCCACGGAGCAAGAAGCCGTGAAACTCAAGATCATCGATATGGTGGCTGAAAACATCCCGTCGCTGTTAAAACAGCTGAACGGGAGAACGATTACCATGGCTACCGGATCGATCACGTTCTCAAACGAGACCGCCACGCTCCGCGAATTCCCGATGGGAACGCGTCTGGAATTGCTCAAGACATTGAGCGATCCCAACATCGCCTATCTCCTGATGTCCATCGGAACCATCGGGATTATGGCCGAACTGTACAGCCCCGGGGCGATCCTTCCCGGCATCATTGGCGCCATCAGCTTGATCCTCGCCTTCTATTCGCTCCAATCGCTCCCCGTCAACTACGCAGGCGCCCTCCTTGTGATACTCGGCGTCGTGTTTCTGTTGCTCGAAATTTCAGTGACCAGCTATGGATTGCTCGCACTCGGCGGATTGGCTGCCATGACCTTAGGGGGCCTCCTCCTCATCAAGAGTGACGCGCCATTCATGCAGGTATCCTTGTCATTTCTATTGCCGACCGTCATGACGATCGGCGCCCTGGTTGGAACCGTCATCTGGACGGCCGCCAAAAGCGGGCGCCGCGGGCCAGTGACTGGAGTGGAAGCCATGATCGGATCGATCGGGATTGCGAAAACGGATCTCGACCCGCGCGGCCAGATCGCGTTACACGGAGAGATCTGGGAGGCGACCAGCCAGACTTTGATTCGGCAGGGAGAGGCTGCGGAAGTGACGTCGGTCGAAGGGCTGACGGTGAAAGTCGCCCCTTTCCACAAAGAGAATACCTGAAGACAAGGAGCCGCTATGTCATTGCTCATACCGTTGGTCTTATTGGGATTGGTTCTCTATGCCAGCTTCAAACGTGTCATGGAATACGAACGGCTCGTGGTCTTTGTGCTCGGTAAGTTCCAGACGGTGAAGGGGCCTGGGATCAGATTGGTGGTGCCGGCCCTCCAGCAGATGGTCCGCGTCAACTTACAGACCGTCACAATGGAAGTCCCCTCGCAAGATGTCATCACGCGGGACAACATTTCCGTGAAAGTGAACGCCGTCATCTTTCTCAGAGTGGTCGATCCTCAGCGTGCCGTGCTCGCCGTTCAAGATTATCTCTATTCGACGTCGCAAGTGGCCCAAACCACACTGCGGAGCGTGCTCGGCCAAAGCCAGTTCGATGACCTATTGTCGAAACGTGACGATATCAATGCCGAATTACAGCGGATCATCGATCAGCAGACCGAGCCATGGGGGGTCAAAGTCGCTGCCGTCGAGGTGAAGAACGTGGATATTCCCCAAGACATGCAACGCGCGATCGCTCGGCAAGCGGAAGCCGAGCGGGAACGGCGTGCCAAAATCATCCATGCCGAAGGAGAATTTCAAGCCGCGCAGAAACTGGCTGAAGCGGCGGACGTGATCAGTCAAAATCCTGCCGCTCTTCAACTGCGCTACCTCCAGACGCTCGTGGAAATCGCGGCTGAGAAGAACTCGACGACGATCTTCCCGATTCCGATCGACACCCTTGCTCCGTTTATAAAAGGACTCTTACCGAAATAGTGTGGCATTTCGGCCGGATCGTTGATGCCGATCCTACATAGATGCCGCATAAGTGCGACAGTTTGTCCTGCGTTCTCTCATTAGCCGACACTAATCTTTCTGATTTTTCGGGCTGATCACGCCGACCATTTCTCATCTTCAATCCAGCATCCCTTTTGCTTCGTAGAAGGCTATACAGGCAATGGTTCGGCGAATCTTCTTGGCTCAATAGGGCTCTAACCATAGTGAGCGATGTTCAACCAGCACAAGGGGTGACGTGATGAAAGAAGAACTTCGATCCTCTGAGGAACTGGATATACGGACAAGGTTCGCCCCCGATGCCGATGACGCCAAGGCAAGCGGCATATTGGGGAGGATCGGTCGTGTTGAGACTGAGGAATCCGGAGCGGATGAGAAGCCCCAACCGGTCATGCGTACAAGCCCGGGGGCCAGCCCATTCCTCTTGGAATCGCTGTATTTCAGGTCGTTCGGCAAACGCGGGCTCTTGACGCGAGAAGAAGAGGTCACAATTGCCAGGCGCGTGGACCAAGGAACACGACGCATTCGAACTGCGCTGCGGCAAGCGGTAAAGCTGCTTCTCAAGTCCAAGCGCACGTCGGTCTGTACGGAAACCGTGAAAGTACTCCAAATCGTCAGACGATTGAGCGGACTTTCAGCCACCGCATTGGACAATGTGGAGAAGGCTTTAGGCCTCGCACTGAATCCGTCGGACCCGGCTCTCAGGCCCGCCGCAACCACGGCAAAGCAACTGAAGGTATCACTCGATGAAATCCGATCCGCCAGGATCATTCAGGAGCAAGGCAAGGATGAGCTCGTACGGCATAACTTGCGCCTAGTCGTCGATGTCGCCAAGCATTACACCGGACGGGGATTGAGCTTGCTGGATCTCGTGCAGGAGGGCAACATCGGCCTTATGAAAGCGGCCGAACGATATCAGTATCGGAAAGGATTTAAATTCAGCACCTACGCGACGTGGTGGATTCGACAGGGCATCACCCGCGCGATTGCGGATCAATCGAGAACGATTCGGATTCCGGTGCACCAGACCGAAGCCTCGCATCGGGTCCTCCGTGTCATGCGGAAACTCGGGCAGCAATTCGGACGGCCGGCTCGGTTAGAGGAAATCGCTCATGTGCTGCGTATGAGGCCGGAAAGGCTCCGCGAGACCATGCTGGCGTTTCAGGAACCAATAGCCTTAGAAGCTCCGATTGGTGACGGAGAGACTCAGTTCGGCGACATGATTCCGGACCAGCAGGCCGTTCCACCCGATGCCCATGTCCACCGGGGCGAGTTGACCGATCAACTCGCCCGAATTTTAAGTACGTTGACGCCCCGTGAGCAAACCGTGATCAGACTCCGGTTCGGGATCGGCTACGATGAAGCCAGCACCCTGGAGCAAGTTGGTCAAAGTTTATCCGTGACTCGCGAGCGTATCCGCCAAATCGAAGCAAAAGCGCTCAAGAAATTGAAGACCCCGGAGATCAAGGAACTCTTCGTCGCCATCAAGTAGGACCCTCTTACTCTCTCGTGCCGGCGGCTGAGAATCTAGCCGACGGCACGCAACTTTCCACTGCATGGGTCGTTATGCGACAATGTGCATCCCATGCGGACATGTCTTCTCCCGAATACAGCTGCCCCCTTTAGAGACAAACCCCGTGACAGGCTTTACTTTCTCATCAGTCGATCGACCCGCCTCTTCCAGCAGGTGATCCGGTGACCCTTCCCCAGGCCATCACCGCTCTCGATTCGGATGTTCTCTATCCGCGCGGAGAAGCCGTGCAAGTCTTTACAGCTCCAGTTCCCTACCTTCATGCATGGAACCTGCAGTCTCGCTTGCACGAGGAGCGAGTCCATAATCGGGTGCCGGATACGGTCTTGATCCTCGAACATCGCCCTGTGTATACCTTGGGGCGACGCACCACCACATCGCACTGGGGCGGCAATGCCTCGCTCTTATGTGAAAACGGAGCGGAACTGCACCATGTCAATCGCGGAGGATCTGTGACCTTTCACGGCCCCGGGCAGATTGTGATCTACCCCGTGGTCAAGCTTGACCGACATGCCACGGGTCCAAGGCAATTGGTCTGGGTACTCGAAGAAATCCTCGTTCAATTACTGAGCCGCTGGAATATCACGGGCCATCGTATTCCTGGCAAACCAGGCGTTTGGGTCATGACTCCGGCCCCTGAAAAAATCGGGTTCGTCGGCATACGCATCGAACGGGGTGTGACGCTCCACGGGGTTGCGCTCAACGTGGATCTGGACGTGACCCCATTCCATCGAATCCATCCCTGTGGGTTCTCGGACTGCCGAATAACATCCATGGCCGCGGTATGCCCGAAGGCCATCTCCCTCGATTCCGTCAAACAGGAGCTCGTTCAGCTCTGTCGCACGATGTTCAAGCTCGATCGGCCTGCCGCACTCGAACGGACAGACGACCATCCATCCGATAACTAGGAGGGACGACGATGCAGGAGCTCGACACCCCGACGTTTCGCTTAGCGGTCGCTCAATTCGATCAAGCGGCGGAAGCCATGGGACTTGATCCAAACCTTCGTGAACGACTGAAACTGCCCCAACGCTCGCTCGTCGTCAGTCTGCCGGTCCGGATGGACGACGGACGGGTCGAGGTCTTTACCGGTTATCGCGTTCAACACGATTCATCTCGCGGCCCCTCCAAAGGCGGCGTCCGTTACCATCCCGACGTGAACCTCGG
The DNA here is from genome assembly GCF_001458775.1 of Candidatus Nitrospira nitrificans. Lineage (NCBI taxonomy): Bacteria > Pseudomonadati > Nitrospirota > Nitrospiria > Nitrospirales > Nitrospiraceae > Nitrospira > Candidatus Nitrospira nitrificans. The sequence goes on along the minus strand of NZ_CZPZ01000012.1, from coordinate 337,533 downwards.
CGAGGTGGCCGCTCTTGCAATGTGGATGACATGGAAATGCGCGTTGGCCGGATTACCATACGGCGGCGCAAAAGGCGGAGTCGCAGTCTCGCCAAAACACCTGTCACCTGCCGAGTTACAGCGACTGACACGACGCTACGCGGCGGAGATTTTCCCGCTGATCGGCCCAGACAAGGATGTCCCGGCCCCGGATGTGGGGACTGATGCTCAGATCATGGCATGGATGATGGACACATACAGCCAGCAAGTCGGCTACGCCGTCCCTGGTGTCGTGACCGGCAAACCGCTCTCGATCGGGGGAAGCCTGGGCCGTGAAGAAGCGACGGGACGCGGAGTCGTCTACGTGACGCGCGAGGTGCTGCGTCACCTCAAATTGTCGATTGAAGACGCCACCGTGGCGATTCAAGGATTTGGAAATGTCGGTTCGCACACGGCCCGCATCATGCAGCAACAGGGTGCACGAATCATTGCCGTCAGTGACGTCAACGGGGGCATCTATAACAACAAGGGGTTGGATATCACGGCGCTCCTTCGACGCGACCCCGGCCGGCCGCTGCATGAAACCAAACTTGGGGACGCGCTCACGAATGAAGAGTTGCTCCAATTAGACTGCACCGTCCTCGTGCCAGCCGCCCTGTCCGAACAAGTCACGGCTAAAAATGCGAATTCTCTGAGGTGCCAAATCTTGTCTGAAGGGGCGAACGGCCCGACAACGTTAGAAGCCGACCGCATCCTCGCGGACAAAGGCATCTTCGTCATCCCCGATATTCTCGCCAATTCCGGCGGCGTCATCGTCTCGTACTTCGAATGGGTACAGGACCTTCAACGTTTTTTCTGGAACGCGTCAGACATCCAGAATCGACTGCAAGACATCATCACGTCCGCCTTTCAGCGCACACTTCATTTTTCGAGTGAACACCGAGTGTCGATGCGCATGGCCGCGCTCATGAGCGGCATAGACCAGGTCGCGCAAGCCCATCTCCAGCGTGGACTCTACCCCTGATCTTCGATTCTTCCATACACGTTCCACATGATGATCTTAGGCTGGGTACTTGCTCCTCGGTAACCGCGTACGCTAGGCTGCCCGCCATGGAGGAGGGGGAATAGGAGAACGGCATGGATCGGAGCATGGTTGCGACAGCGTGGGAACAGCATTGCGCCATCGGTTGGCCTCAGTTTGCGAGTCCCCATCAAGGACAATTGATGACGATCGACACGGTCATTAGTGGCTGTGTGGTCTACTACCTTGATAGTTCAGACGGTCTCGACGACCAACGGGTTGCCATCGTGAAAGACTGCTTGGGAGATCTCGACGAACTGACGGAAACACTGGACACCGAATCCCAAACCTACTTTTTCCGGCTTCGTGAGCTCGGTGCGATGTTGCTAGGCGATGAGCCACTGTCCTGAGGCAAGAGTACCGCCTCCTCCCGACGAGTCGCTGTCCAGTTGCTGCCCGTATGTCCCGTTTCTTGCAGGTCGGACGGCTCTTGGCTACAATGCGCCATATGCCTTTTTGGATTCTACCGGTTCACCCATTCTGATCAATCGCGAACCCATACAAAAGAAACGCCAAACACCATGACGAAAGAGCGTGTCGTGCCAAGAATCATCATCCTGCTGGCGAGTGTCCTCATAGGGCTTGGCTCAGCTCGTGCCGAGCCGTACGAGTTGAGCAAAAACGATGTCATGGAGCCGACGGCGATTTCGAGCACTGAGATCTCGCTGTTCGGCATCAAACTCGGCGATTCAGAATCCAAAGCGATTGAAACGCTCGTCAATGAAAAGATTTCCGGAATCAAAGTTGAGCAGGAAGCGACATTCATCTTCTTACTGGATCAGCGAAAGCCGACGGGTCCAATGGCCGGGGTCCGCATCCAGGACGGAAAGGTCGACCTCCTGTTCATCAATAACCGGTTCACCTATAAGACCAGGGGTATCTTTCGTAACGTCCTCAATAGCGAAAGCCCCGAAGAAATCCGAAAGGTGTTAGGCCACGAGGAGTACGGCGATGAAAACGTCATGGGCGCCGTCATGGCCTACGACAAGCAGGGCTTTCAGGTGAACTACCTCGGAAAGGATATCAACATCGAGTTTGTCACACCACGGTAGTCCAGCCCAGAGGTGGAGTCAGCCTGGGGAATCCATCCTGAGCCATCGATAAGAGGCCTCGCCTGCAAACTCTGAAACAAAACCACTGCTCCAGGCCTCCACACACTGAATCGGTCACGCACCGCTATCTCTGATTATTCGACGGGTCGATATGCCACGGACGAGAGCTGGAGGCAGCTATTGGGGGATATTGGTAAGACGGAACCCATAATCGATGAGACTTTTCGCCGTATTCCATCGGCGATTGGAGTTCAGGATCACAAGGAGCAGATCGCTCCCGTTCTGAGAAACCTTCGCGATAAGACATCGGCCTGCTTTGGAAGTGAATCCGGTCTTCACCCCTACCACACCGGGAATGCGGCCAAGCAAACGATTCGTGTTATGCAGAACGTAGGCGCGATATCCGCTGACCGGCGTGATAATTTCACGTTCCTCCTTGACGAGATCTCGGAACACCGTGTTGCGCATCGCCACTTCACTGAGCGTCGCGAGATCTTCAGCCGTCGAGTAATGGTCGGGACCGTCGAACCCGCACCCATTGCTGAAATGCGTGTCGGATAGTCCAAGTGCCACAGCTTTGGCATTCATCAATTTCACAAACTGCTCTTCATCGCCGCCGACATGTTCGGCAGCCGCCAGGCAGGCGTCATTGGCGGACACCATCATCATCGCTTTGAGCAAATCCCCAAGGCGAAAGACTTCTCCGACCTTGAGTCGCAGGTGAGTCTTGGGGGCCCTCGCCGCATTCCGGCTCACGGTGGCCAGATCATCAAGGCGACCTTTCTCGAGAATGATCAGCGCCGACATAATCTTGGTAAGGCTGGCCGGCGATAGACGTTTCTCCACATCGTATTCGAACAGAATACGGCCCGATCGCAATTCCTTCAGGAGAATACTGTGTGCCGGAATTCGCTTCCACGGGAGAGCTTGCGGAGCATACCTGACAGGGTGCATGGCCGGCTTCCTCGAGCGATCGTCCATTCCTGAAGCCGGGCATATGATGGGTATGAGCAACGAAAAAAAGACGACCGAACTTAGCGCAAGGCGCGGGAGGACCCGACCCCAACTCTGTCTATGACCGTCGGGCGAGATAGGGTCGTGCTGTGCCAGAAAAGACCGCCTCTTTTAGAAAATGAAGGACTCACGCACCTTATCACCTTTTCGCCCACTATCAATAACTTTATGAAAAAACCGGAGGAGGTCGGCCAGATCAATCCAGAACCCGCAATTAAGGCAACGCGCGTAAATCCGGCGATTGACGAGAGTATAGTGGCGTTCCACCAGCATAAATCCCTTGCACTTGAGGCACTGCATACATGTCCCGTTCTCTCCGATTACCGAATGCGATTCATGATGAGCGCGACGCATCCGGCGAGCAAGCCGCCGCCCATGAGTGTCGTGCCAAAGTACACCAAGACATTGGTGCCCCCAGCCGGTTGAGTCCCCTCCCACAAATCTCGGACCCCGCCCTGTACCATCAGGACGGAAAGGGTCAACAGGGCCCCTATCATGAACCACCATGCAAAGGATCGAAGCGCCATCGTAATGCCTGAAAATCGCGGGCAGTTTTACCCACTGGCCACTCTAGCGAAGGCCCTCCTGGCTGTCAAGAATAGTCAGCGATTGCTCGCGTCCTACTCTCTTACCTCAGACTTCGCAACTGGTTTGAGCCCGCGGTGAAGAAAAATCGAGACGCTGCCGCTCCCGTTATCGGCGATGGCCAGACCCGGTTCTTCCAGCCCGGAGGTTGTGACGCGGAAGGACGACAGAGCAAACGGACCGGACTTCGTGCGGTAATTTCTCGGCGGGTAATGAAAGGTCCCATCACCTTTCCCGAACAAGATCGACAGATCATTGGACTGAAGATTGACGATCGCGACGTCCTCTATCCGATCGCCATTGAAATCCCTCGCCAATCCAAAGTTCGGACCGGCGTCAGCCCCGGAATCCTTGCCGGACCGGAATGTCGCGTTGCCGTTTCCAAGAAACGTCGTGAAACTATCCTGCTCTCCGTTGATGACCAGTAGATCCCTCTGATGATCATTGTTGAAGTCGGCAAAGCTCACACCAAGAGGTCGGCGACCCGTCGAATAGTCTTTGGGATCACGAAAGGAACCGTCACCGTTCCCGAGCCAAATGGAGACGGCATTCGACATAGGGCCTCCATTTGTCACCACCATGTCCAATTTCCCGTCGGCATTGAGATCGGAGAGGGCAACGGATGTGGGCGTGTCTCCATGTTCGTACTGAACGCCATGTCGAAACTCACCGGTCCCGTTTCCTAAAAACACTTTGACCTTGTCGTTCCGTAGAGCGACGACAAGATCCGTATGATGATCGCCGTTGATATCATCGGCGGCCAGCGCGATTGGTGCGCGATGGACGGGATACCGTGGTCCCTCTTCAAACTTTCCATCTCCATGTCCGAACAAAATCATGACCTCGTCGCCACCGGAGCATGCCAGGGCCACATCGGCGTGTCGGTCCTGATTGAAGTGGCTCAGCGCGAGGGAACGAGGTTCTTGACAGACGTGGAGCTGCACTTGATCTCTGAACGTCCCGTCTCCGTTTCCCAGCAGAATCGAGAGTGTATTACTTGCGATATTGGTCGTGACGAGGTCGGTGAATGAGTCATGATTGAGGTCGTCGGTCGTAATCGTGGTGGGATTCTTGCCGACCTTGTAGCTGGCAAAATAATAAAAAGGATCCGGTGGGTTATATGGCTCGCTTTTTGAACAGGCCCACGGGCCGTTACTCGTGAGGAGAGACAGCCATAAAAGGGGGAACAGCAGCCTGACTCTGTGTGATTTTCGCTCGATAAGAATGTTCACACCATCCCGGATACCCTAACGTTGGACCAATGGGCCTATGATCTGGAATCAGAGGGCCCAGTATACAGAGGCACTCTTCCCCCTCGCAATCTGCGAGCGTCATCTCATCAGCCTTTGAATTTTGCCTTCCGCTTACGTTATGATGCGCCGTTGCTTTTAGGAGGAAGGTCATGAGCAAAATTATGAACGTTGATATCACGATGTACGGAATTGCGGAAGTTCTCACATGGTGTCATGATCGAAACAAGGGGCGCATTGCAGGCGTGGATACGCCAGGATTTAAAAAAATGCAGGAGTTGCTGGCGCAGAAACCCCAGTCGGCGGACTATTTTACGCTTGATCAGTTTTGGAAGAAAAAAGTGACGTTACCGTTGACTGAAGACGAAGTCGCGACCATTGATCGTTGTTTGTACGATATTCCTAATTTTGACAACGAGCCGCTCCCGCAAATCCGACACAAGTTTTGGCCTCAGCAGGTGGAAGCCCACTGACGAACGGCTACATCCGGTTCGGCTGTATTCTTGGGAAACTGACTGCAATCGACGGGTAAGAAAAGCCGGTCGGTCAGAGTGTTCCTTCGCCCTTGAGATACTTGCGGAAACGATCCATGAGCTCGGCCCCCAGGGTTCCGCCTTCAGGTTTCTTAGCCGACGGATCAGCAAAATGTCCCCGGATTTCCTGAAGGCGTTTTTCCGCCTGATCATTCCCCTGCAGGCGCTTGGTTTTCTTCAAGGCGGTTTCAAAGGCATCAAATGTCAGTTCATGATAACCGAATGAACGGATACGCTTCACGGCTTTCATCATGGCCTGATTCCGAAACGTCGTCAGATGGTCTGAATCGATTTCTTTCAACCCCAGCTTACGAGCTCGCCGTTCAGCTGCCTTCCTGATCCCGCTGCGCACGAAATCAGGAGATGTTTGAAGCCGTTTCCAGGCTTCATCCGTCCATGCCATGCGCTCCTGCGGTGCTTGCCAGAGTTCATGCAGGATCTGCTCATCGATGCGGACAAGCCCCCGCTCTCTGGCCAGATCCTCACTGTCTCGCTTCAGCATGTCCGTCACAAATTCCATTGCGATGGGCGGAGACTCCTTTAATTTGTCTTGGAGTAGCGCCGTTGCCGCTTCAGTCCATTCCATCGCCGGCCCGTGGGCCTCCTGTAAGTCACCGAGGGCTTCCACCTTTTCAAATAATTCGACGTTGACCTCAAGATGCCCCCGTTCTTTCGCAACTTCTTCCGTGATCTGTTTGATCATCGCGCGCATGAATTCGGGCACCGTACCCAACCGTTCTTTCGCGGCGGCGGTCCATGGAAGGCGACCATTGGCCATCTCTTCGACGGCGGAGGCCATGCCGGCGTCGCCGCCCATGCGTCCCATCATCTGTCCCTTAAACTGCTCGAGAATCTCCTCGGTGATTTCCTCGTACCCCAATTCTCGCGCTTTCGTTTCAGCCAAGCGACGGACCATGCCACGCAGGAATATCGGGGCGCGCTCCATGCGTTTGAGGGCATCATCGGTCCAGCGGATGTCCGTGGTATTCGCCTGCGAAGAATCTGATGCCGACATTGGTTTCCTTTTCAACCCGGCCATCGCTACTGTTGATTGAGCAATTCCTTCAGCTCTTTACCGGCCTTAAAAAACGGGACTCGCTTGGCCGGTACCGCAACCGTCTCGCCGGTCTTTGGATTGCGCCCTTCCTTCATCCGACGGGCCCGCAGCCGAAAGCTGCCGAAGCCGCGAATCTCAGTTTTATCTCCGTTTTTCAGCGAATCCCTGACACAATCGAAAATGGTGTTGACCACCACTTCTGCCTGCCGCTTCGTCAGGGTGGTGACTTGCTCGGAAACTTTTTCGATGATCTGCGCCTTGGTCATCTCCACTCTCCCTTCGCTGAAAAAACCGTCACGCCTTCGTGGACACGGCTAGAAGGCCATAAGATACTTCAAATTCACACCCGGTTGAACATCCAACTTGGGAAACAGCATGCTGAGTTTCGAGTCCAGAACTTCGCGAAGGGAAAAGCGACGGCGAGGCTCAATGACCTTCGGTTCCCCTTCGATTCCGGCGACCTCCGCGGCCAGTTGAATGGCGTCTTCCAAATCGCCGAGTTCGTCGACCAGCTTTGCTTCCTTCGCCTGGCGGCCGGTAAAGATTCGACCATCGGCCAATGCTTGAGCAGCCGGAAGTTCGAGTGAACGGCCTTCCGCCACCGCCTCGATAAACTGCTTATGGACATCATCCATCACAGCCTGCAACAAGCCTCGTTCCTCCGCGCTCATCTTTCGAAGCGGGGAACCGATATCCTTATATTTTCCGCTCTTAATGACGACTCCCGCCACCCCGATCTTCTGGAGTAACCCCTCCACATTGGCCGTTTCCATGATGACTCCGATGCTGCCGGTCAGAGTCCCGGGGTTGGCCACGATCCGATCCGTTGCGGCAGCGATGTAATACCCCCCTGACGCGGCGACACTTCCCATCGACGCGATCACCGCCTTGTTGTTCTTGCTTCTGACCCGCTTGACGGCATCATAAATCTCTTGCGACGGCACCACGCCGCCGCCGGGACTGTCAATTCTGATGACGATGGCCTTGATGGAAGGGTTTTCGCTGAATCGCTTCAGCTCTCCAACGGTCGTCTGGGAATCTAAAATGACTCCCTCAACCCGAATCAGAGCGATCCGGTCATCAGTGGACAAATCGAGGTCGGGGAAAAAGAGATTGATCAGAATCAACACTCCAAGCCCCACCGCGAAAAGCCAAAAGGCTTTCCGCAGTAGATGACGCTTGGGGGGTCGTTCCGCCTGTGTCACTTCATCCGCCATTGCCCATATTCCGAATCATGGCCCAAACCGGCCGATTTAGCTTTGATCTTCGGATTGCGACCGTTTCCGGCTCTGCTTGGCCGCCCGCCCCAGGCTCTGATCCAGCACACCTTGTGTCGAGTGATAGTCATCAACCTGCTTACGCTCCCAGTCCAGTTGATGATCCCGAAGGCTGAGCGCAATCTTGCGTTCCTCTCGATCGACCTTGATTATCTTCGCCGTCACGTCGTCCTGCAACTTAAACTTTTCTTCCAGCTTCGCAGAGGATTCGAGACCGGATTCGCTGACATGGATCAAGCCTTCCACGCCGGCATCCAACTCGATGAAGATTCCAAAATCGGCGACTTTCGACACCTTGCCGGTCACTGAATCCCCGATGTGATACCGCGCTGGGATCGCCTCATCCCACGGATCACGCGCCAACTGTTTGTAGCCCAACGAGAGCCGCTCTTTCTCTTTGTCGATGCGCAACACAACCGCTTCCACTTTTTGTCCCTTTTTGAACAGCTCAGAGGGATGCTTGATATGCTTCGTCCACGACATGTCGGAAATATGGATGAGCCCGTCGATTCCTTCTTCAAGCCCGACAAAGGCGCCAAAATCGGTCAGGCTCTTCACTTTTCCTTCGATACGAGTCCCAATCGGATATTTGCCTTCGATCATGTCCCACGGATTAGGCGCCGTCTGTTTCATGCCCAATGAGATCTTGCGGCTCGCGGGATCGACGTTGAGCACCGCGGCTTCGACCTGATCCCCGACCGCCACCACTCTCGATGGATGTCGGACTTCATGCGTCCACGACATCTCGGAAACATGCACCAATCCCTCAACACCCGGCTCGAGCTCCACGAACGCTCCGTAATCGGTCAGACTGACCACGCGGCCGCGGACTCTGGTTCCAATCGGATACTTACCGGCAACATTGGTCCAGGGATCCGCGCTCTTCTGCTTGAGCCCGAGAGAAATGCGGCCGGTTTCACGATCGTATTTTAAGACGGTGACTTCGGCCTTATCTCCCACCGTAAACAGTTCCGATGGGTGTCCGACTCGCCCCCACGACATGTCGGTAATGTGCAGCAATCCGTCAATCCCGCCGAGATCGATGAACGATCCGTAGTCGGTGATGTTCTTGACGGTTCCCTGGATAAGTTGTCCTTCCTTGAGATTGGCCAACGTCGTCTGCCGTTTTTTATCCCGGGTCTCTTCCAATAACACGCGCCGCGAGACGACCACATTCCCTCGTCGGTGGTTGATCTTGATGATCTTGAGGGGGAAGGTCTTTCCAACAAGCCCATCCAGATCACGGACGGGATGCAGATCGATCTGCGAGCCAGGCAAGAAGGCTTTTACACCGATATCGACCATCATGCCGCCCTTGATGCGCGAGACGATCTTCCCTTCGATGCTCTTCTCCTCTTTGTAGAGCTTTTCCAGTTCTTCCCAAATCTTCATTTTGTCGGCTTTTTCTTTGGAAAGAACGAGATTGCCGTCGGCATCCTCACATTCTTCGATATAGACCTGGACTCGGTCGCTGACCTTGAGGTTCTGAAGCTCCTCCGAGGAGAACTGATCGGTTGGAATCATGCCCTCTGATTTGTAACCGATGTCGACGATGACCTTGTCCTTGGTCAGAGCCACGACCCGGCCCTCTGTAATCGTGCCTTCCTCCAGGTTACGGAAGGTTTCCTCGTACAATGCCGCTAAGGCATTGCGGTCTAATTGCGCGTCGCTGCCGTTGGATACCGTACCCATATAAACATCCTACTCTTCCGACTTGCGTCGGGTGCTGATGGTAAAGTCGCCGGACTCACTCAGCCTTGTGAGCCTCGGCGGTCGCCCTATTCGGTGTGTTCGCAACCGGCTCATCTTTCCCCTTTGGAGCGGGAACTTGGCCTAACGCTGCAATGTGCTCGATCACCGTACGGCTGACCTGTTGATAGAACTGTTTCGTCTCTGCTCTCTCTTTTTGGTTCCCCGTTTCAAACCGAATCGGATCTCCGAATCGGACCGTGACCTGACGCAACCGAGGCCAGCGGGCGCCGATGGGTAGCACGTCGAAGGTCCCTTTCAAGTATGCCGGAACGACCGGGCACCCGGTCTGGGACACAATCACTCCGATACCCGCCTTTGGCGGCCGGAGGTGCCCGTCGTGGCTGCGGCCGCCTTCCGGAAAAATCACCACCACGTGACCAGCTCGAATCAGGTTGATGGCCTTCCCGAACGCTTCCCGGTCGAGACGTCCAAGTCTCACCGGGATCCATCCCAACGCCTGCAATATGCCGTTCACCACCGGGATCGGAAACAAGTCGTTCCGTCCCAAGTACCAAGCCCTCCGACGCATCCCGCAGCCGAGTAGCGGAATATCGAGGTAGCTGGCATGGTTTGCGGCAATCAGCACCCCGCCCGTCCGAGGAACCTGACCTTCGACACGATATCGAAAGCAAATCCAGCCGACGACGCGCGCCAACACCCACAAAAATCCGTAAATAACCCCGCTCACGACCCAGTCGACACAGTCGCGATCATCTGAGCCACCACCTGCTCAGGGCTCAGCGCAGACGTATCGATGAATCGTGCGTCATCCGCCGGGACCAATGGATCGATCGACCGAGTTCGATCCCGCCGATCTCGGTCGGACAGATCCCGGGAGGTCGTTTCAACGGTCCCTTCACGGCCTGCCGCGACGAGTTCACGATGCCGTCGCGCGACTCGTATCTCTGCGTCTGCCTCCAAAAAGAATTTATACGGAGCCGTGGGAAAGACCTTCGTGCCGATGTCGCGTCCTTCTGCGACCACCGAGCCTCGTTGGCCGATCTGACGCTGGATCGGCAGCAACCATTCACGGACAGCTGGAATGGCTGACACGATGGAAGCGGCCGCCGTGACGTCCGGCCTACGAAGGTCCCCGGTGACGTCGAAACCATCGACCAAGACCTGCATCACGCCTTGTTGAAACTGCATGTGAATCGAGGTGGCAGGCAGGAGCGTCGCCACCTGCTCGTGATCAGTCGGACGGATCCTTGACTGCAAGGTTTTCCATGCGATGGCTCGGTACAAAGCCCCTGTATCAAGATAGAGATAGCCGAGACGAGCTGCCAATAACTTGGCTACTGTACTCTTGCCCACCCCCGCTGGTCCATCAATCGCGATAATCACTTCAGCACCCTCATTGCTCGAACCGTACCAGCCTGTCTCGCCTCTCTCATCCAGATTGCGCCAACAGATCGGTGAGCGTTTTTTCAAAATTGGGAAATGACGTGTCCACGCAGCTCGTCTCGCCGATCGTCATGCTCTGTTCGGCCGTCAGCCCACCGATGGCGAGAGACATGGCCACACGATGGTCTCCATGGCTTTGAGCCTTGGCCGCCGCCTTCAGCCTGCCGTTCTCCCCTGCTTGGCCTAATCCCCGGATGACCATCCCATCAGGCCTTTCTTCGATGAGCGCTCCCATAGCCTGCAACTCGCGACTCATGGTCGCAATTCGGTCGCTCTCTTTGACTCGCAGTTCCTCTGCTCCGGAAATGACAGTGTCTCCCTCCGCCACGGCGGCGGCCACGCACAGCACGGGAAATTCATCGATCGTGGGCGGGATGAGGTCATGGCCGATCGTCACGCCTTTCAAGGCGGATGACTTCACGCGGAGATCCGCAACCGGTTCGCCGGCCGCTTCTCGCAGCCCCAGCACCTGAATGTCGGCTCCCATTTTTCTCATGACCTCAATAAGGCCGGTTCTGGTCGGATTCATCCCGACATTGTAAATGGTGATATCGGATCCCTCTACAATCGTTGCGCCGACGATGAAAAATGCAGCTGCCGAGAAATCACCGGGAACAGTCACATGAACGCCTCGCCATCCGACCGATGGTCGTCCGTGCAAGACCAGGGCATCGTCTTCTTGTGCCAGGGGCACCCCAAAGAACTGAAACATCCGCTCCGTATGGTCTCGTGAGAGACGTGGTTCCCGATACCGAGTCGTCCCTTGAGCAAAGAGGCCCGCGAGCAGGAGCGACGACTTAATCTGCGCGCTGGCCACGGGGGACGTGTACTCAATGGCATGAAGTCCTGCTCCCGTAATCGCCAACGGCGCCAGCTCCCCTCCTTTACGGCCTCCAATAACCGCCCCCATCTCACGCAGCGGCTTGACGACCCGGCCCATAGGACGCCGTCTGATCGATTCGTCGCCCGTGAGGATCGAGAAAAAATCTTGTCCGGCCAGGAGGCCCGTGAGCAGACGAATGCCGGTCCCGGAATTGCCGCAATCGATCGGGCCGGTGGGTTCAGAGAGCCCCCAAAACCCCTTCCCGCAGACGGTCAATTCAGTCGGAGTCTGCGTAATAGGAATCCCCAGTCCCTGAAAGGCCCGCATCGTGTTCAGACAATCCTCTCCCCGGCAGTACCCCGTAATCGTGCTCGTCCCTTCCGCCAGCGCGGTGAGGATGATCGCCCGATGGGTGAGAGACTTATCGCCGGGAACGGTGGTCGTTCCTCGGAGCGGCCGGCCCGGGGTGATCGTCAATGCTGTCATGAGTGGCTCGGAGAAGAACTCGTCAACTTGTCACGCTCGCCTTTGGCTCGCTCAAGCAACTTCTCGATCCCGGCCGCATCCTCAGCCTTGATCAGTTGCTTCAATTCTTCCAGGGCCCGCGCATATCTGTCGATATAGGACACCACATTATCCCGATTCCACAAGAAAATATCTCGCCACATTTCGGGCGAACTCGCGGCGATCCTGGTCGTATCCCGCAGCCCTCCTCCGGAGTGACCGGCAAGATCCAATGCGGGGACCTGCTGATCGCGAAGCTCGGCCAAGGCATTCATCAGCGCAAAGGCGGCCACATGAGGCAGATGACTGACGGCTCCCAGGATTTGGTCGTGCAGGTGCGGATCCATCAATAAGACAATCGAACCGGCTTCTTCCCATAGTTGCCTGACCCGATCAAGTGCCGCCGGATCTGTTCGTGTCGTCGGCGTGAGAATACAGCGGGCACCCTTGAACAATTGATCGGACCCGGCCGCGACTCCCGTCTTTTCTTTCCCCGCGATGGGATGGGCCCCCACAAAGTGCACGCCGGCCGGGATGATCGCTTCCGACCGTTCGACCAAGGTTCCTTTCACGCTGCCCACATCACTGACGATCGCGCCGGGCGCGAGACAATGGGCCCACTCTCGGAGATGTCGTTCATAGGTATCGACCGGCGTCGCAAGGACCACCAAATCCGCTCCACGCACCCCCTCTTGAGGATCCGCCACGTATCGATCGATCGCACCCAAAGCAACCGCCGTCTTGAGATTTTCGACACGACGACCGACGCCGACGACATGATCAGCCAAGGTCTTACGCCGGAGGATCATTCCGAGTGATCCACCGATCAGCCCCACACCGATGATGGCAACCTGCTTGAAATGAACGGCCATGCCGGCTTTACAGCTCTCTGCCCACAGCTTTGGCGATATTCCGAAGATCGGCCATCAGCGCCTTGAACTTCGAGGGCTTGATGGACTCCTCACCGTCACAGAGCGCACACTCCGGGTTTGAATGAACTTCGATCAGCAAGCCATCGGCACCGGCGGCGACCGCCGCTTTTGACATCGGAGCCACAAGATCCCACTTGCCTGTGGCGTGACTGGGATCAACGATGACGGGGAGATGCGAGAGCTCTTTCAATGTTGGAATAGCCGCGAGGTCCAGCGTATTGCGATATTGCGTTTCGAACGTGCGGATGCCCCGTTCGCACAGCATCACATTCTGGTTGCCGCGAGACATTATGTACTCGGCCGACAGCAAAAACTCTTTGATCGTCGCCGACAGGCCTCGCTTCAAAAGCACGGGCTTATCGTACGCGCCGACCTCCTTGAGGAGTTCGAAGTTCTGCATGTTCCGCGCGCCGATCTGAATAATGTCCGCCTTCTCGAGAAAGAGCTCGATGTCCCTGGTGTCAAGAATCTCACTGACGACCGGCAACCCGGTTTGCTTCCTGGCTTCAACCAAATAGTCGAGCCCTTCACGGCCCAACCCTTGAAAGGAATACGGTGACGTTCTGGGCTTATAGGCTCCACCACGAAGAATCGCGGCTCCGGAAGCCTTCACTTCATGCGCGATCCCCACCGTGAGCTCCAGTCGCTCGACCGCGCAGGGTCCCGCCATGATGACGAGTTTTTTGGCGCCGATTTTGACCCCACCGACATCGATGATCGTCGCTTCCTTCTTAAACTCACGACTGACCAATTTCCAGGGCGCCAAGATCGGCAGAACACTTTCCACACCGGGAAGCGCCGTCAGTGGCTGATTGTGCAGGATTCGGTCATCCCCGATGACACCGATAATGGTGCGTTCCTGGCCCGTGGAGATTTGCGATTTCAAGCCCAGATCCCGCAATCGGTCGATGATGTGGTCGACTTCACTTTCCGACGCTTCAGGTTTCAACACGATAATCATAATTCCCTCACTATATTCTTACCTGCCTCCATGCAGGACCTTCTCGAGAGCCTGGAGGAAGGCAACATTTTCGTCCGGTTGACCGATGGTGACGCGAATCATCGTTCCCTCGATATGCCGCACAATAATCCCCTTTCGCAGCAGTGCGTCGAACACCAGTCGCCCATCCTGTTTCGCATCAAAATACAAAAAGTTCGTTTCACTCGGAATCGGAGCCATTCCAAGCGCTCGCAGTCCATGCTCCATCTGCGCCATCCCAGCCTCGTTGACGGTCCGGCTCTTGGCCACATGCTCATCATCGCTCAAGGCAGCCAGCGCGGCCTTCTGGGCGAGACTGTTGGCATTGAACGGAGGCCGAACTCTATTCAGGAAATCGATCACCTCGGTTGTGCTGATGCCATATCCGATTCGCAATCCCGCCAGCCCATAGATCTTGGAGAAGGTCCTCAAGACAATCGCGTTCCGCCCCTGCTTCACGTACGCCATCGCATCGGGGAATTGCGGATTGCGGACATACTCGAAATAGGCTTCGTCGAACACCACGATGACATCGTCAGGCACGTTGGCCATGAGGCGATCGACCGCCCCGGCCGAAACCATCGTCCCTGTGGGGTTGTTGGGATTACAGAGGAAGAGCAACCGCGTTCGTGGCGTCACGGCCCGTACCATTGACTCGAGGTCATGTGTCCAATCGACAAGCGGCACGACCACCGGTTTGCCGTGGACGGCGGTGACCTCCATCTTATAGATCACGAACGTGTGATCAGCCATGATGGCTTCATCACCAGGCGTCAAGAACGTCCTGGCCAACAACCCGAGGATCTCGTCCGACCCATTGCCCAAAATGACTTGTTCTCGTTCCACTTTCCAGCGATCGGCCAGCGATTGCCGAAGCTGATAGGCGCCACCGTCCGGATATCGATGGAGCAGATCCTGCGCGCCGGTCAGTGCTGCCAAGGCCTTCGGAGAAGCCCCCAGCGGATTCTCATTGGAAGCAAGCTTGATCACGCGGGTGAGCCCAAGCTCACGTTGCAGCTCATCGATTGGTTTACCAGGAACGTAGGGTCTCAGCGATCGGATATCGGGATGGACATGCAGTGCCATGATCAGCTGTGAACCGGGTAGGAGCCCAAAATCTTCATAAAGAGGCAACGGGCCTTCACCTCTTCTATCGCCCTATTGACGCGCTCCTCATTCCTATGCCCCTCCACATCCACGAAGAAGATATACTCCCATGCCTTCCGTTGGGACGGGCGGGATTCGATCTTCGTCATGCTGATGCCGTGCGACGCGAACGGACGGAGCAGGTCATAGAGGGCACCGACCTTATCCTTCACCGACAGCATCAATGACGTCTTATCTTTCCCTGTCCGCTCCGACGGTTTCTGAGACAAGACCAGAAAACGGGTGAAATTGTTCAGATTATCTTCGATACGGGCCTTAATCACTTTGAGTCCATAGATCTGACCGGCCAATTCCGACGCAATGGCAGCCGAGGCTGGTTCATCGATACACAGTTCCGCGGCCCGGGCGGTGCTGGCCACCTCGACCGCCGGGACGTGCGGGAGATTGGTTTCGAGCCAGTTTCGGCATTGGGCAAGGGCATGTGGATGAGAATTGATTTTCTTCACATCCTCGATGAGGCCGGATTTCGATAGGAGGTGGTGTGAGACCTCCTGAAGAATCTCTCCATAGATCAGCAAGTTCGAATCGATAAACATATCGAGGGTGTGATTCACCACCCCCTCCGTCGTGTTTTCAATCGGCACCACCCCGAAATTGGCTCGGCCTCGTTCCACTTCGCTGAATACCTCTTTAATGCTGTGAACAGGCACATACTGGACGGACGAACCGAATTTCTGCATGCAGGCCATGTGGGTAAAGGTGGCCCGTGGTCCCAAATACGCAACCTTCTGGGGAGCCTCAAGCGACAAGGACGCCGACATGATTTCCCGATAGACGGATCGGATGGCCTCACCGGGGAAAGGGCCGGTATTGAGTTTCGTGAGTCGCTCGATGATCTCAGCCTCCCGACCCGCGGTATGGAGGTTTGCGTCGGCATTCTTTTCTTTCTTGATTCTTCCGATTTCGATGACGCTTTTCGAACGCTCATTGAGCAGTCGAATAATGTCCTCATCGATCCTATCGATTTCCTTACGATATTCCGACATATCCTTGGACATACTGCGTCTCGCCTCGGACACCTGATTGCAGGAGGGCTTCCTCATCCCCGTCGGGAAAGAGGATCATAGAGACAAGTGGAGAATTCTACAGGAACGGTTGAATCTATTGCAAGGATAGCGCTTGGATATCAGGAGGTTGACGTATCGGAACGCTGTAGGCTTACATCAACAAGGGAGAGGGCCGCTTCAAGTGATCATAGGCCAAGCGAGTCACTTGCCGGCCACGACCGGTCCGATCCAGGAAGCCGGCTTGGATCAGGTAGGGCTCATACACATCTTCGATCGTGCCCTTGTCTTCCTGGACAGCGGCTGCCAAGGACTCCACTCCGACCGGTCCCCCATTGAACTTTTCGATGATCGTGAGAAGGATTTTGCGGTCCATGTCGTCGAAACCCGCCTCATCGATCCCGACCCAGGCTAATCCCTCCTTAGCCACTTGCTCTGTAATATGCCCGTCCGCCTTAATTTGAGCATAGTCTCTGATGCGCTTAATCAGCCGATTGACAATCCGTGGTGTTCCACGGGCACGGCGTGATATTTCCGCGGCACCTGCCCGATCAATCCCGACACCTAAGACCCCGGCCGAGCGCATCACAATCGACTCCAGCTCGGACGGCCCATAGAACTCCAACCGATAGACTAAACCGAATCGATCCCGCAGCGGGGACGTCAAAGAACCGGCCCTGGTCGTCGCGCCCACGAGTGTGAAGGGCGGCAGATCAAGTTTGACCGTCCTCGTGGCCGGTCCTTGTCCAATGACCAGATCAAGCTGAAAATCCTCCATGGCCGGATACAGCGCTTCCTCAACAGAAGCGGGCAAGCGGTGAATCTCATCGATAAAGAGCACATCATATTCTTGGAGATTGGTCAGAATCGCCGCCAAGTCCCCGGCATGGGCCAAGACCAACCCTGACGTCGACCGCAAGGCCGCGCCCATTTCTTTCGCGATAATGTGAGCGATCGTCGTCTTTCCGAGACCGGGCGGTCCGTAGAAAATGGCATGGTCGAGAGCCTCGCCCCGCTGTTTGGCCGCTTCGATGCACACTCGAAGCGATGCCTTCATTTTCTCTTGGCCGACGTACTCATCCAGCGTCTGAGGTCGAAGAACGTTCTCCTGACCCCGCTCTTCGTCCGTGGCGCGATTGGTCACCACCCGTTCGGTCACGATACGACCCCCATCCCTACTGACCCTCCGGCATCGGTTGATACTTCGGCGGCGGCGGAAAAGCGCCCTGACCAGGCTGGGCCGCGCTGCCGCAATCAGGAGGACACCTCTTATATCCCTGGGTCGAGTCCGGAAAATTCTGCTCCATTTTCCTCAACTGGCATTGCGACAGCCGACCATTATCCTTGTTCCCGCACCGAGCAGGGACTGAGGAACCGCCGATTTCGGCATATCCCTCAGGGCAAGATCCGCACACGCCCAGTATATTCGCTCCCAACGGCACACATTGCACGAGCGTCGGATCGCCGTCTTTACAGATTTCCGGAGATTGGGTGATGCCGGTCGTCGCATACCCCTCCGGACAGGTTCCACAGGTCATTCTGATGCTCTTGGGCGCTGGGGCCTCGTCTGCAAACCCCGCCGGTGGCGCCGTGACCATAAGTGCAATCCCCATCAAACCATTGCACAGGAATAGTTGGGCACCATTCTTTGCGTTGAATGACATCAGCTTACCCCCTTCCAAGCTCCTTGAGCCCTTCACGAATGAGCTCCTTCAGTGCCAGAGAGCCTGTTGCCGTCTTGGTGACTCGCTTCAAGGCTTCCTTGGCATCCTGAGGACGATAGCCCAAGTTTATCAGAGCCGAGAGGGCGTCCTCATACGGACCATCCACGGCGGAGGTATCAGCGGTCGCAAGCCGAGGCGAACCTCCCTGGATTTTTCCGACCTTATCTTTCAGTTCCAGCGCGATGCGGCCCGCTGATTTCTTACCGATGCCTGGAACGGTCGCCAGCTTGTCGACATCCTCGGTTTGGATCGCATGGACCAGCTCGATGATCGGCAAACTCGAGAGCACGCTCAGCGCAAGCTTCGGGCCAATCCCCGACACGCTGGTCAGCAGCAAAAACGATTCCTTCTCGCTTTGCGACAGAAAGCCGAACAGCTGGATCGCATCTTCGCGGAGATGCGTATGGATATTCAGCGCGGCGACTTCGCCAAGATTCGGCAGGGCGTAATAGGTGCTGAGTGGAATATGGACTTCATACCCGACCCCCTGCACATCGAGCGTGAGGTGGGTGGGTGCTTTGAATGCCAACCGCCCCGTGAGAAAGGCGATCATGTCGTTGTGTTATCCGAGTGACATGACGATGTTGATGAGCCGATCAATTATCCCGCCGCAGTCGCGGCGACCTTCTCCATGATTTCGTCCGGGATGTCGAAATTCGCGTGAACTTTCTGCACATCATCGTGCTCATCCAAAATTTCCATCAGCTTGAGCATCTGTTCGGCTGATTTCTCGTCCAGGCGGATCGTGTTCTGCGGAATGAAGGTGATCTCAGCCAAGGCTGTGTCGATCTTGGCATCGACCAACGCTTTCTTCACCGCCTCGAAATCGTGAGGACTGGTGAGCACCTCATAACTCTTCTCGCCGACTTTCACGTCTTCCGCGCCGGCGTCGAGAGCCAACGAAAGCAGCGCATCCTCTTCGACCTTCCCCTTCTCAATTGCCACAAGCCCCTTCTTCTGAAACTGCCAGGCGACGGCGCCCGCCTCCGACATATTGCCATGATTTTTCGTGAGGAGGCTGCGTATTTCCGCGACGGTCCGGTTCCTGTTGTCGCTCGTAATTTCCAGAAGAAGCGCGGTCCCTCCGGGGCCATATCCTTCTAACTGAAATTCCTCGTACATCACACCAGGCAATTCCCCCGTCCCTCGCTGAACGGCTTTCTTCATCGTATCGCCAGGCATATTGGCTTCCTTGGCCTTGGCGATCGCCAGACGCAGTCGGGGATTAGCGTCAGGGTCACCACCGGACCGAGCCGCAATGGTGAGCTCCCGAATGATTCGCGTGAAGATCTTTCCGCGCTTCGCGTCCTGGGCCCCTTTGTGCCGTTTGATCGTGGACCAGTGACTATGTCCACCCATGTGACCCTCCTCTACCCCGACCGAACTTGTGTGATGGTTAGAGACGTGAAAAAGACTCAATGGCGATGAAGGGCTAGACGTAGCATAGGCTTCGGAAAGGTGTCAAATGACATCGAAGGGCTCGTCACCTCTCCGCTATTCGGAATAGATGAGAAGCAGAAGACCAAAGAGGATCACGGACCCCGCCCAGGCAATTTCCCACCGTTTCACGATACGGGGTGAGACACCGGGTAACCACGATGCCAGGCCCTTCGACAAGGCCGCACCGACACCCACACTCCCCAAGAGCGCATGGTGAAATTCGATCCTCGCACTGCCGGGGTGATTCCCGTGTGAATGGACGAACAACAATAGCCCCCCAACGAGAACGAAGAGAATCAGTGGAGCTGCCCAGGCCGGATGCCGAACCCACCCGAATCGGCGTAGCGCCTCACACAAGGCTATGATCGCGGCAAGAACTCCATAAAACTTGTGCTCGACGATTTCCAGGTCTTGGCCGAAAAACGTTTCATGAAACCCGAGAGACCCGATCGGCCAAGCGTCATGGTCGCTCCAAATCAATAGATAGCTCCCTATGAAACCGAGGGCGGTCGGTAGGGCAAGGCGAGTCCATACGGGCATCGGATACTGCAACGCATACCCTAACTCTGCAAATCCAAATAGCACATCGCAAAGACCGGCCAGGTGATGATTGAACTCCGAATAGGCGATGCCTTCTGCCGACCCCTCCCAACCCCCGCCTCCCTCTGTCCCATGGGCATGATGTGTCGTATCCGTCGTAGGGGAAGCTCGTTGATGTTCCAGGGCCGATTGGGCGCACACAGTCGTAGGCCAAGTAAAGAGCACGCACGTAAGGGCCAACACAAACAGCAGAGAACCACCCCACTTCATATCTGAACCCTTTTGCAGAACCACCCCCCATTAGGAGAAAGGCCCATCCAGCTGTCTGGATGGGCCTTTCCTATCGATTTATCGTTATTTCCTTACATGAACTTCATGAACTTGTCTTTCGCTTCATCCATGACTTGCGCGGTGACGGTCGACGCCCCCCGTTCCTTGGCCAGCCGTTCAACCTCTTTTCGAGCCATCGGACGGATGAAGTCCGGAATATTTTCCAGGCGTTGCTCGGCCTCCCGCGACCACGTCATCCCGTCAGGCGAATCATTCTTCGAATCGTCCATCACTTGAAGGGTGATGGTCTTAAACCCTTGTTTACGCGCGTAGGTCTCCACGCTACCCTGAACCATCGGTTTCACGAATGCCGGAAGCCGGTCGAGTTTCTCCTTCGCGTCCGGCGTCCAGGCGAATTCAGACTCGGCAGATCCGCCGTTCGCGGGCTTTCCTCCGGCCGTCAGCCCCATCTCAGCCACCATCGCGGAGAATGGACACCCACTGGCCTTTTCAGGAGCCTTCGCCGGAGACGCAGCGGCTGCGGAAACAGCCGGCATCGATACCGCCGGTTTAGTCGCAGCAGGAGCGGCTTGACCGTTTCCCGCAAGAGCCCGCAACCCTTCCATGGACGCGTCCGGCGCGGACTTCGCGCCTAGCTTCAGGCCCAACGCATTCATCATGTTCGTTTCGCCGACATTCGTCACCATCGAGAATTTCGCGCTACAAGAAGGGCACGCGAAAAAGACGCCGAGCGATCCCTCCTCCGGCTTCTCCACCTTCTCGAGACTCATATAGGTTTCGCAGTTGAGACAGACAAATTTCATAAAGACTCCTGTTGCAGCGGTTCCGCAGAGGTTGGTCGAGTAGGTACGCTATCATACTGATTTTCTTGGAGTCAAACCGTCAGACAATGAGGCCTGAAGCACGCAATTCCAAGGGTGATCAGCTTGCGACATGGCATAGCTAACCGTGCCTGTGCTCTGTGTGAATGCCATGATAGGCAGCGCTCAGGCAAGCACAGCACCATTCGGAGACCACACTGGACCTTGCTCACACCTCCGCCTTTATAAGCTGCGACCTTCAACTGGATGAGATTCCCGCTTTGGTTGCTTTTCGAAATTCAGCGGGCGTCATTCCCAATTCTCGCAAGAAGATCCGGCTGAAAGAGACAGGGTCAGATAATCCAATATCTTCGAGGATCTCGCCTAGGCTTAAACGATGAACCTTCAAAAGTGTCTTGGCGCGATCGATTCTTTTTAGTTGTAGATATTTAACCGGAGAAATCCCGAATTCAGAGGTGAAGTGTCGTTGAAAGCTGCGCAGGCTCATGCCGCTTTGTTGGGCCAGGTCGCACACGGAGAACCTTCTACTCAAGTTGTGTTCAATCCAATGTTCCAAGTTATAAAACGTGGAGCCGATCTGGCGAGGCGATACTAAGCTTTGAGCATAGATGGACTGTTTTTGCTTGATGCTGTTAGCCAGTATCATTTGGCCTAGGTGATGGGCGAGTCGCTTCGAATGGAAACGCTGTATTAGGTACAGTGCCAGGTCAATCGCCGCCAAGTACCCGCCAGACGTTAGTCTCAAGCCGGTATCGCAGATCATTTCGTTTAAATTCCATTTGACGGCGGGAAAATGCTCAGACACGAAGGTCTTCGCGCGCCAATGAGTAGTGGCAATCTGCCCGTTTAAAACACCGGCGGCCGCGGCCAAGAGAGCGCCCATGCAAGCGGAAGCGATCAGTTTAGGTCTCTTGCTGAATTCCCTGATCAGATGAATTTCTTGAGTCAAATCAGCCAGGTTGAAGTCAAAGTCTGCTTGAAAAGGAGGAATCAGTAGAATGTCCGTCGATTTTTCCACAGAGACCGCTGACAACTCGAGATTATGTATCCGCACGAGACGCTTCTTATAGCTGATGAAGACCAGCTTAAAGATGCTGGCTTCACCTAGTAAATTCGCCCTCCCGAAGAGGTCTTGCAGGAGGAATACAATGCTCAAGGAGGCTCGCTCATGAATGAGGAGCGCTATATTGACAGGTTTTGGAAATGGCATAAATAACCTGAACATTGTCTATTATGACTCTGTTTGAAACAAGGGAAAAGTCTTAGGTTGGGGAGGTAGGCGATACAAAACCACGTGGGAGGTATCATGCGCACCCTGGAGCTTTTGGAGATGAATGTGCCCGACGGAAAAATACGAGCGGTTTTCGAGAACGCTAAGGCCAAGATCGGGAAAGTGCCTAATATGATCCGCCTGATGGCTCATTCGCCGGTAGTAGCGGATATTTACTTGGAGATCACTGAGCGTTTAAGTCAGGGTGTACTCAGCCCTGTCATGCGCGAGCTTATTGCCTTAACCGTGGCTAATGAAAATGTCTGCCAGTATTGCCTGCAGGCCCATGCCGCCAAAGCCGCACGCATGGGTGTGAGCAACGAAGAAATCAAACGGGCGGTTCTAGCCGATCAGCATGATGCAAAGATGGAAATCGCCCTGAGATTTGCCCAGGAGACCATTCGTACTCGAGCCGCCAACGAAGCTGTCACGGTTGAGCATTTGATGGATGCGAGTTGGAGCCGGGCCGAGATCTCAGAAATCATTGCGGTGGCGACGTTGAACGTGTTCCCCAATTATTTCAACAAACTCATTGGCACGCCGGTGGATTTTCCGGAATTCAAATAGAGGATTGGAGGGACACTGCCGGCATCTGATGTAAGCTGTCACGTCTTCGGAATCTTATTTCCGGTGCTTCCTGTACAAGGATAAATGATGACGAATGATGCCCCAAAGGCTCAGCTCTTGGTGTGCGCGGGGTTGTTAGGTGGAGTGATGCTCATGGCCGAAGTATCGGGTGTGAGCGCAATGATAGCACCGTTTAGTGCAACGTGTGCTCTGCTAGCACTGCTGCCGAATGCACCATTTTCACAAGCTCGCACTTTAGTGATATCGCACGCGATTTGCATCAGTCTTGGCGCACTTGGTTCATTTATAGCAGCGCCGGTTCTTGTCGTCGCGTTGCTCGTGGGATGGATGGCCATCATCGGGATGGCATGGACGCGCATGTTGCATGCCCCGGCTGTGGCACATACGATTATTCTCGTTTTTGGCAAGCAACCGCCCGATCGCTATATAATCGCTTCGATGGCCACCGTCCTGGTTTGTGCGGCATTTGCATGGATGTGGTCGCGCCGTCGATCTGGCGAAATGGTGCAGTCAAAGGCCTAGTACCGACAACTGGAACTAAACCTGGATCCCGGACTGGAAGACAGTAAAGTTGTGACAAATTAAGGCCAAGGTGGCCATTGCGCAGCAAAATCAGCATGCCGACTTCCGCATAAGGGCTATGACCTGGTAGAGTGAGGCGCTGTCCGGAGTCAACCTGAGCTATTCCGTAGCCTGCTAGGGTGTCTCCGACGTTGTATTTGGAGGCTGATCGTCGCCGAGCCACTGCTTATACTTCTTGTAGTGCTCGACTCTGGCGCTGCGCACCCAGTTTTCTCGCTGAATGCGCCCCGAAAAGTTGGGTAAGAGGAACTCGAATTTGTCGATGTCCGCCTGGCTCCAGGTCGCCACCTGGCTGAACCAGAAAACGCCCCGCTTGTGCAGGAACCGTTCTAACGCCGGCCCGACCCCGCGGATCTGCTTCAGGTCATCGGGCGACTCTCCCACCGCTTGTCCCTCCTCCGACGGCTCCACGGGACCGGCACAGTTTAAGCCCACCGTATGCTCACTCACCTTGTCGATCGGCACCACCCCATTCTTTTCAGCGGGAGTCTCGATCCGCTTCTCGACGACCTTCTCCTCGGCCTGCAACGACAGGGCCCGGAGCTCCGCAATCTGCGCACGAAGGTCGTCGATCACGGCCACCTCGCCTTCCAACGCCTTGATCCTGGCCAGCTGCTCAGAATTGTCGACCGGCACCACCACTCGCCCTTCGATACTTCTCCCCCCAGCCTGTGAAGACACGGTTTGGAACTGAGCGATCTGCCCAAGCAGCCCAACGATCACGGCGACTTCGCCCTCCAACGCCTTGATCCGAGCCAGATGCTCTGGGTTGTCGACCGGCCGATCTGCGACCTTTTCCACGGTCTTTTCAATCGGCACCTCCACCAGCCTCTCGACGATCTTCTCAACCGGCACTTCAACACGTTTCAGCACCACCCGTTCCACCGGCACCTCGACACGCTTCTCAACCGTTCGAACCTCTGGCGGTTGATTCGTGAGCATGGTGACCTTACTCATGAGGCGTGCCACCTCACGGCGCTTCTCATCCATCACCGATCCCAGCACCATCCCCTTGATCCCCCACCCCAAGAAACCAGCTCCTCCCACCGTCCAAAGCCAGCATGTCCAGTTCTCGGACATCATGACTGCTCTCCCCGGCGCAGACACCGACGGCAATGATGGTGTCGATGGCGGCGGCTCAATACGTTTAGGCGCCGTTGGAGGAATTTCAGCCGGGGTTTCCAATGCGACCGGAGGAGGTGCCGTAACCGACCCTTTACCACAGAAGAAGAACGTCGCACCAAGGATGAATAACCCGAGGAGCGCCAAGTAAGGGTCTTTGCCCTGCATGACAGTCACCTTCGCTCAGGAGAGCACCGTAGCACGCCGAAGCAGAATATGGCTGTATGGGGAAAGCCGTCAAGAGGCCGGGCGCGAACCATCGCCTACAGATGGGGAACCAGTCTCCCAACTCCACTGCACAAGAGGGGACTGCCTGGCCAGGCAGTCCTGGGGGAAGGTCAACATGGTGATAGGTTCAGATGGAATACTGAAAGATCGGTTTCGCCCCGATGGCCTGGGCGAGGACGCCCCGGCGTTTCAATTCATCGAGGATGCGCGCGGTGGCGGCATCGAAATCGATGGGGCCTGCGAGGACCACGTCCGTATTCGGCGGTGGCTCTTCTTCTGTCTTGCTCATATGCACAGCGATGACAGGCGCAGGGTTGACGAGTGTTCTAATCGCCTGTGAAGCTTCGCGATAGGCGAGGCCGAAGGGGTTGGTGGTCGAGACGACGATGAGGCCCGTGTCAGTGAGAAGGCGCGCCACCTCGCCATAGCGCCGGGCCATCTCCGTTGTTTGCCCCCGCTCTTCTTCACTCAGATCGGCGTCCAGCCCGCGGCGGAGATTTTCCCCGTCCAAGAGGTAGGCATGGCGCCCATCCGCTACCAGACGGCCTTCGAGCTTCCTAGCCAGAAAGGATTTACCGGTGTGCCGACCTCCGGTAATCAGAACGACCGCCGCGCGGTGGCCATACTGTTGGGCGCGGTCTTCAACCGTGACTTCACCCTTCACCCATGCAAAGTCTCGGCGTCTGGCTTCTTCGCGGAGAAATTCTTGGTCGTCATGGACCAGTTCCGTGACGATGCCGCCGCCTGCAATATCATATTCATCCACGAGAACGAACCGGCCGGTCGATTCAAAGGAAGCCGAGAGGTCGAACGCCACCGGCGTTTTGGTTCGAATGGTCAATTCAGCGACCTGATTTTTATTCACCACATTGCTGCCTTGCTGGTGAGCCAGGTCCATCGTATCGATAATCCGATGGATCGAAGCGACTTCACAGTCCACTTCTTTGGTCGCCACACGCAAGAGATATTTGCGCCCTTTCTCCAGCGGCCGCTTCCCTAACCAAAAGAGGTTCGCCCGGAAGGCGGTGGAGACAAAGGGAAGCTGATCCTGATGCGAGGCAATTTCACCGCGTTCGACGAAGATTTGTTCATCGAGCGTGACGCCGATCGATTGCCCCGCCTGGCCTTCGGTCGGTTGCGGCTCGATATTGAAAGCTTCCACAGTCCGAACGTTGGCTCTCTTATTGGAGGGTGAGAACACGAGATGATCGCCGACTTTTAACCGCCCGGCTGCAATACGGCCGGTGATGATCCGGCGCGCATCGAATTTATAGACATCCTGCACGGGCAGTCGAAGGGGTTGTTCCGACCGAGCCGCTTCTTTTTGGAACGCACTGAGCGTTTCCAGGGCCGTGGGACCGCTATACCACGACATGTGCTCGCTGCGGTTGGCGATATTGTCGCCGAGCTTGGCGCTCACCGGAATAAACTGCGCCGGCACGGCTTTGAACTGTCCAAGAAATT
This sequence comes from Candidatus Nitrospira nitrificans, assembly GCF_001458775.1. Taxonomy (NCBI): domain Bacteria; kingdom Pseudomonadati; phylum Nitrospirota; class Nitrospiria; order Nitrospirales; family Nitrospiraceae; genus Nitrospira; species Candidatus Nitrospira nitrificans. Next base: position 311,070 of record NZ_CZPZ01000012.1, on the reverse strand, counting down.
CGCGATACTCTTTCTCAATCCCGTCGAACACATCCTGCCGGTAGCCGACGAGATCCATCTTGTTGACCACCACGGCAAACTGCCGGACGCCCAGCAACGATAAGAGATAGCCGTGCTTCTTGGACTGCTCCTTCACGCCTTCCAACGCATCGATGAGCAGCAGCGCCGCCTCGGCCCGCGCGGCGCCGGAAATCATGTTCTTGAGGAACTCTTTGTGTCCCGGCGCATCGATGATGATGTACTGCCGACCCTTCCACATGAAAAACGTGCGCGCTGTGTCGATCGTGATTCCCTGTTCCTGCTCTTCTAGAAACGCATCAAAGAGAAACGCGTATTCGAATTCCTTCCCCTGTTGCTTGCAGATCGCCTGCACCTTTTCCAACTTGCCGTCCGGCAGCGAGCCGGTATCGGCATAGAGCCGGCCCAGCAAGGTGGACTTGCCGTGATCCACATGGCCGACGATGACGATATTGAGGTTCTCAGATGGTTTGGTATTGGTCGTTACCATTTTCATTCATCCTGCAGAATGCTCAAACAGGCAGGCCAGCGAGGCCGCAGGTGAGAAACAACCGGAATCGTACCCTCTCGGGTACGCTGAGGATTGTTTCGATCCGAGAACGACGCTGGAGGCTTGTTTCAGCATTCTGCCTACATGTATCCGTCTTTTCGCAACAGTTCCATGCCCCGTCCTTCGTCCTGCGCTCGGCCTGATCGCTCGGCCACAGTGGTGTGGCGAAGCTCATCGATGATGTCGTCCACCGTCTTGGCGGTGGATTTGATCGGCGTGGTGCACGGCGCACAGCCGAGGCTGCGATAGCGCGTCCCGTCCCCCTTGTCGAGATACAAGTCGATGAACGGAATGTTCTCGAGCTTGATGTACTCCCAGATATTGATTTCGGTCCAATCCAGTAGGGGATGAATGCGGATATGCGTGCCAGGCGGGAATGTGGTCTTGTACTGATCCCAGAGCTCCGGAGGCTGATCCCGAAAATCCCAGTCTCCGTGTTTATCCCTTGGAGAGAAATATCGTTCTTTGGCCCTTGTGCCCTCTTCATCCGCGCGAACACCGAGAATGACGCCGGTGTACCCCTTGTGCTCCAAGAGTTGCTTGAGGCCGTTTGTTTTCAAGGCGGTGCAACAGACCACGCGGCCCATTGTGTGGTTCATACCCGCCGCCAGGGCTTCTTTGTTCTGACCGACGACCAAATCCAGTCGCCATTCTCGCGCAAGACGGTCGCGGTACTCGATCATCGCCGGTATTTTGTAGCTGGTATCGACATGGAGCAGTGGGAACGGGACATGCCCGAAAAAGGCCTTGCGCGCCAGCCACAACAGCACCGTCGAATCCTTCCCCATTGACCAGAGCATGGCGAGATTATTGAAATGCTTGTAGGCTTCGCGCAGAATATAGACGCTTTGATCTTCCAGTTGCCGAAGGTGTTTCATAACTCTAAATCGTCCTGCCTCTTGTCTTACGCCGCGACCGGCTGTCGCATCAATTCATCGAGTTTGCGCGCTGCGGCTCCACCCTCAACGGCTGCGCGCGCCACCGGGAAGCAGGCCGCCAACGACGTCCCTTTCCCCGCTGCGTACAGCAACATCGCGGCATTCATCAGTACCCAATCCGTGGGACCACTCGGCACCCGATTCTGAAGAATACGGCGGAGCAGATCCGCCTCTTTCTCGCGTTGAGAGGGAGGGAATCCCGCCATCTCACGTGATGGGACAAGCGCCAGCCCGAAATCTTTCGGCACCACTCCCAACGAGGTAATGCGTTCATCGCGCACTTCCAAGACTCTCGTCGCCATCGACGCGGACAACTCCGGATCACCCTCGACTCCGCGGATCACCAGCGCCCGCGAACATCCGAGCATTCGCAAGGCTTCAGCGGTCTTTTCAAAATGCGGCGGGTGCGACAACCCCACCACTTGCACTGCGGCCCGGGCCGGGTTGAGCAGCCTGGCAATCGGATGAAACACGTTCCTGACCCCCAGCTCTTGGCGCATCTCCAAAAACCGATAGAGGGGCGGGTGATAGAGTCCGATATCGAGATAGGCGAAGCCGTTCTTGTTTACTTGTTCAGTCACCCGCTTGGGCTCCGCATCAACCGGAATGCCCAACGCCTTCAATATTCCGGCGCTGCCGGGCCGACCAGGAATGCCGTCGTAGCCGTGCATCAAGACCGCGGCTCCGGCTGATGCCGCCACGATCGATGCGGCAACGATCGCATGAAACGTATCCTGTTTCCCGGCATAGCTCGGCACATCGACGAGGGCCAACTCTCGGGAGACCGCGAGCGGGTGCACGTACTGTCGCGCCGCGGCTGTCAAGGCGGCCAACTCCGTCACGGATTCCATCTTGAACCGCATGGCGATGAGAAAGGCCCCGACTTGCGCCGGTGTCGCCTCGCCTTCGATCAAGGCTTTCATCGCCTGCTTGCACTCATCCCAGGTGAGGTCTTTGGAAGCCTTCGGCCCTCTGGCAATCTTGGCAAGGATCTCTTGAATCGGCATGTTACGCCTTATGTAACCCGCACTCGGTTTTAGAAAAATTCTTCCAGCGCCCGGCTCGGAGATCATCGCCAGACGCCACTGGGGCGGTGCAGTAGGCGCAGCCGATGCTGGGGTAATTCTGATCGTGCAGCGGGTTGTACGGGACCTCGTAGACCTTGATGTAGGTCCACACATCGGGCCATGTCCATCGGGCCAGCGGATTGGTCTTGACCAACCCGAACGTCTGGTCCCATTCGATCAAGCCGGCGTTCGCGCGGGACGGAGCTTGGTCCCGCCTGATTCCGGTAATCCATGCGTCATAGCCTCGGAGAATGCGAGTCAACGGCTCGACCTTCCGTAATCGACAACACTGATCCGGATTGCCGGCCCACAGCGCATCGCCATAGGATTCTGCTTGTTGCTGTGGCGTCAGCAATGACTTCACCTGAATGACCTGCGCCGGCTGAAGGCCATATCGTTCAATCACTCGGTCTCTGGTCGCATAGGTCTCGGGAAACAAAAAGTCGGTATCGAGATAGAACAACGGCACCGAGGGATTGATCCGATGGACCATGTCCACAAGCACGACATCCTCGGCCCCGAAGCTGCAGGCCAGGACAATCTTCTGTGCGTACCGTTCGAGGGCAGCCTCCAACACATCTTGGGGTTGTTTCGTCTCGAAAGACGCGCTCCAGGCTTTGAGCTCCGCGATGCGTTCAGACTGGTCGTTTGCTGTCATGGCGGCTCAGGTCTCTTTACTCTTCGACTTTCTCCACCAGAATCCGATAATGGGATGCGTCCGGTTCCAGTGCCTCTTGTATGAGCACCTTGTGCCCGTCATTCTTGAGGCTCATCGGCACATTCTTGATCGGTTCACCGGCGTCGAGCCACACTTCCAGCTTCTCACCCGCATCCATCATCTCCAGCTTCAACTTCGTCTTCACGTAGTTCATCGGACAGGCGACGCCACGAAGATCGTACACCGGAGCGCCGGTCGGAGCCGGAGTCGCCGGTTTCACTTCAGCGGCGATCGGAACCACCGGCGCTGGAACTTCCTGCATGGCGGCCGTCGTCTCTCGGACCGGGGCAAGCTTCAAATCTTTCCCCATCTGTTCGGTTGCGGCACGGCACGCATCGACAAAACCCTTCGCAAACACCATCTTGTCACGCGCCGACTCCGCAGTCGTATCCTTGGGGCCGAGATCGCCCACCTTCTTATTGAGCTCGCGATACTGCGCTGGGATGACCCCTTTCTGCGCGATCCGGCTGTCAAATTCAATGAAGGTTTCTGAGTCAGTCGACGGCTCAAGCCCCTCGGTCACCAACATCGCCTTGGCCGCCGCCAAGACCGCGCGATAGGACTTGTTCACCGATACGGAATACTGATGCTTCTCGACAAGCAGTTTCGCTTGATAGAGCTCCTGATCGGCCTCCAGGATGCCGTTCTCGATCATTTCCAGCGCGCCGCCGGCACATTCGCCTGGTCCGAGATCCTCGAGAATAAACTCTGCTTCCCCTTCCCAATCGTAGTAGAACGTGGAATCCTCCTCATAGGAGGGCACGATGGTGTACGGGATCAATTCGTCCTTCAACTTGTTCTTCCCGGCGCGTTCAATGAATTTGGGCAAATTCTCATTCTCGTGGCGATCACGCCGATAGACATCGATCAAGTGGGAGATCGCCGCCGGGACCGATTGCGCAGGCAATTTCACGATCATCTTCCCGACCTTGGCGGTGCCGTTCACCGAGCCGCCGAGATGAAGCTCGTAGTGCGGAGCGACATGGTCGCCGAGCCGCTTGCCGACCCCATGCAGCCCGATCGTGGAAATGTGATGTTGCGCGCAGGAGTTATGGCACCCACTGATTTTGACATCGACCCCTGCCAGATCCTCCGGCACTCGACCGGCCGGAAACACCTCGGCCAGCGCTCGCGCAAGACCTTTCGATGATGTAATCCCAAGACCGCAGGTATCTGTGCCGGGGCAGGCGATAATGTCTTCAACCAATTCAGCGCCAGGATCGGCTAACCCACGGGACGCCAAATCTTCGTATAGTTCGGCGATCCTATCGGCAGGAATCCAGCGAATGACCATATTTTGGTTGATGGTGGTGCGAAGATTGCCGTTTGAATAGCGCTCGGCCAGGTCAGCGACGAATAGCATTTGTTCAGCCGTAATATCCCCCATGAACAGCTTGATGGCGGCTGTGACATAGCCCTCCTGTTTCTGCGTGACGACATTGGTCCGTTTCCACATCTCAAACGGCGTCTCGTGACCGATGGCGTGGGCTCCGTTGCGACCCCCAGTTCCGTTTCCGGTTGCCCCGCCGTTTCTGGTCGGCATAAGGAGCGGGAGCGGGTTATCGTGATGCTGAAGCAGGGTCAACGTTCCGTTCTTGGGAAGGGCGTGTCCCATCGAGACATAGGCTGCTTCCCAACGCCGTTTGAACTCGTCAAAGCCCAGCTTGTCGATCACGAATTTCATCCGGGCCTTGTTTCGATTTTTTCGATTGCCGAGTGTATCGAAGACTTTAATAACGGCTTCGATACTGGGAATCAGCTCCTCCATCGGTGTGAACTCACGAAGAAGTTGGGCAACCCGTGGAGCTGAACCGAGCCCGCCACCCGCGACCATCCGAAAACCGATTACTCCGTCGCTTCGCTTGACGGCGAGTAGACCGATGTCGTGAATGGGCGTCAAGGCACAGTCATGCTTGCACCCGGAAAAGGCAATTTTGAACTTTCGCGGCAAGCTTTGGTTCAAAGGGTTCCGCAACAAGTGGTAAGCCACGGTCTTTGCATAGGGCGTCACATCGAAGACTTCGCCCTGGCACACACCCGCCAGATGGCATGCCGTGACATTCCGCACGGTATTGGCGCAGGCCTCTCTGGTCGTCAGGCCAACTTCGGCCAACCCGCGCATGATGGTCGGGACATCTTTCAATTCCACGAAGTGCATCTGGATATCTTGTCTCGTCGTGACGTGACCGACGCCGGTCGCATAGCGGTCGGTGAGCTCCGCGACACGTCGCAACTGATTCGCGGTGATGCCGCCGAACGGGATCTTGATCCGTACCATCTGCACACCAGGCTGACGCTGACCGTAAATACCGTATTGCAGACGGAAAGGTCTGAAGAGATCGGTGGAGATCTCTCCGACCAATGTTCGCTGGGCCTCGGTCTCGAAGGTTTCTATTTCCTCCAGGATGGCGGGAGGAATTGGACTCGTGACAACTTGAGGGCTCGTGGGGGCTTCAACGTGGTTCATAATACCGCTCTCCTACATCTCCTCCGGAGAGGAGCCTCAAAAGTCAGATGTGGTACATCGGACTGCGCTGGGCATCGATCGTTCGTAACCGCATCGCCAAATGTTCGACCGTAACGTTTTCGAGAACTTTTCGTTCCGCCTGCTGCACCTGCTCCCAGACGTCACCGAGCAGCAGTTCCGGCTTGGTCGCTTGACGATCGCGCGCCCGCTGACCGACAAACGACCGATGAAAGACCGGCCCTTCCAATGCCTCGACGATATCGGCGATCGACATCGCTGCCGGTACATGCGTGAGAAGATAGCCGCCTTGGGCACCCCGTTGGCTTTCCACTAAACCCGCTTTCTTCATCGCATGGAGGATCTGTTCAAGAAAACGGGCTGGAATCCCATGACGCCTCGCGATAGCCCGCGCTTGAATCGGGGCTTCCCTTGCATATGTCGCAAGATCGACAGCCACCATAATTCCATATGTGGCACGCATAGACACTTTCATTCTTTATTATTCCTGTCGGAATTGAGTTACATATACATTCCCCCATTTCGATCTGTCAAGGCGCCAAAACTTCGTTGATGAAGATCGACGAAGTTAGGTATTTAGCATGCCAAGCTATATTTTCAGTGAACGTTCCAGAATCGAGAGAACACCACAAGTCATTATTTTTGATATTTATTTCATGCCTGCAACACCATGCGTGGAGCAGAGACGAAGGGCATCGTATCCATAAAATCAGATTGACATCGTGTATGCCCTAGGCAATAATCCAGCCCTCTTCTTCGGGTGGTGCCTTCATGTCTGCGCCGTTATCTTCATTTACTATTCTAGTGCTCACGAACGACACGACCATACAAGCTTTGGCGAGACAGGTATTCAAGGACGCCTCCGTGACGATCGCTCAGGACGTTTCAACCCTTCAAAAGGAGTTGCCGCGACATCGGTTTGATGTCGTCGTGATGGAATCCCAAGTCGAGCAGCAACAGAACGGTACGCTTCCTGAGCACCTCGGCCCCTCTCACACTCTTTCTATCTGCGGGTCTAAGGCTGTCTTGAAAAAAACGCTGAAAATGATCCAGCTGATGAATCAGCCAACCAGCCCCCAGCCGAAGCCATGCGACGCCTCTCTGGAGAGTTATCTAGAAGTGAAAATGGGGGAATTCGTAAAGGGGATGCGAAACGGATCGGCGAAAAACCTTCATCCGATTCTGATTTCCGCCGTGGAACGCCCTCTTATCACCTCGGCGCTGCGAGAGACCGGAGGCAATCAAATACAAGCCGCGTCGCTTCTCGGTCTCAACCGCAATACCTTGCGAAAAAAAATCGTGGACCTGCATATCCCCTTGAAGCAAACGAAAGCGAGAGCCAAATCGTAGCGTTTGAACGCGACGTTCACAGGTGTGCTGCGGGACTCACTTCCCATACCATCTCTCACTATTCATGAAGGAGGGACATCATGACAAAGGAAGAGTTGATCGCAAAGATGGCCGCTTCAGCCGGCATTACTAAGGTCGCGGCCGGAACCGCCCTCGAAGCATTCACCGGGGCGGTGACTTCTTCATTGAAAAAAGGAAAGCGCGTCTCTCTCGTCAATTTCGGCACCTTTACGATTTCAAAACGAAAAGCGCGAATGGGAAGAAATCCGCGGACAGGCGAATCCCTCCGCATCCCGGCGGCGAAGGTCCCGAAGTTTTCAGCCGGGAAAGAGCTTCGCTCCGCCGTGAAGTAGGGTGTCTGCTCCAAGAGAAGGGTCTGAAAGAGAAGGTCTCACTTCTTTCAGTTCGCTGAGGGAATGCGACCTTCTCTTTCGTTTTCTTGACAGTGTCAGTGAGGCTATATTAGCATGCCCCCTCTCTTGATAGGCGCGTAGCTCAGGGGGAGAGCGCTACCTTGACACGGTAGAGGTCGACGGTTCAAGACCGTCCGCGCCTACCATTTCAGGCCGAGGCACTGCTTTGCCTCTTAAGAGGCGTAGTGCCTTTGTTGTTTTTTGCACTGTGGGTCAAGTCCGTACGTCATGAAGATATCGGTCAAAGACGGTCCAAGCGGTGACATTCAGACCGGGGTGACGGTGGGTGGCGCTCTGTCTGAGTTAGGAGTCTCCGGGCAGGATATTCTCGCAGCCAAAGTAGGCGGAGCGGTTGTCGATTTGTCGTCCGCACTATCCGGAAATTCAGTCATCGAACCATTGCGGTTCGACAGTGCGGAAGGCCGAGAAGTGTACCGCCACAGCAGCACCCACCTCATGGCCCAGGCAGTCAAGGAACTCTTCCCGTCCGCACAACTGACCATCGGCCCGGCCCTGGAAGATAGTTTCTATTATGACTTCGCCTTCGAACGTCCCTTTACCCCCGAAGACTTGCAGAGAATCGAAGAACGGGCTGCTGAAATCATCAAGCGTAACCTCACTATCACCAGGCGGGAGTTTTCGAAGCAGGATGCAATTGATTTTTTCAGCTCCCGTGGAGAGCACTATAAGGTCGAGCTGATTCAAAGCTTTCCCGATGGAGAGCCGATCACCGCCTACACACAGGGCGACTTCGTGGATCTCTGCCGCGGCCCCCATCTTCCTACCACCGGTGTCATCGGGGCCATCAAATTGCTCACGACCGGAGGGGCCTATTGGCGTGGCGATGAACGTAATCCGATGTTACAGCGGATCTACGGGACCTCCTTTCCGACACAAGCGGAAGTGGATGCCTACCTGGCTAAGTTGGAAGAAATTAAGCGACGCGACCACAGAAAAGTCGGAAAAGATTTGGATTTGATCAGCATTCAGGATGAGATCGGACCTGGGTTGGTACTATGGCATCCGAAAGGCGCGACAGTCCGCCTCTTGATTGAGAATTTCTGGCGAGAGCAGCATATTCGGGATGGGTATCAGCTGGTCTATTCACCGCATACCGCGCGTCTTGATCTCTGGAAAACCAGCGGGCATCTTGATTACTACCGCGAAAACATGTTCCCATCGATGAAGCTGGAGGGGAGCGAGTACCAGCTGAAACCGATGAATTGTCCGTACCATATCATGATCTATCAATCTCACCTGCGCAGCTATCGAGACCTCCCCATCCGCTATGGAGAACTGGGAACGGTCTACCGCTATGAACGGACCGGTGTTTTACACGGGCTCATGCGGGTGCGCGGATTCACGCAGGATGATGCCCATCTCTTCTGCCGTCCGGATCAAATGGAACACGAAGTCAGCCGGGTCTTGGACTTTACATTTTTCGTGTTACAGACATTCGGCTTCCATCAATTTGAAGTATTTTTGTCCACCAGGCCCAAAGAATCCGTGGGTGGTGATGAACATTGGAGCTTGGCCACCAGCGCATTGGAAGCGGCTTTGAAGAGCCGTCACATCTCCTTTCACCTTGATCCGGGAGGGGGGGCCTTTTACGGCCCGAAGATCGACATTAAGATTAAAGACGCGTTGGGCCGTTCATGGCAATGTTCCACGGTCCAGGTGGATTTCAACAATCCCGAGCGGTTTGAGTTAAGTTACATCGGAGAGGACGGCAAAGCCCATCGTCCGATCATGATCCATCGCGCTTTAATGGGATCCATCGAGCGCTTTTTCGGTATCCTGATTGAACATTACGGAGGCGCGTTCCCGCCCTGGCTGGCTCCGGTGCAGGCCGTCGTCATGAACATCACCGATCACCAGCAAGACTACAGCGCAGCCGTCGTGGCGCAATTGAAGGCGGCCGGCTTTCGTGCCGAAGCAGACCTCCGGAACGAAAAGATCGGGTTCAAGATTCGCGAAGCGGAAAAGGCGAAGGTCCCGTTCATGTTGGTCGCCGGGAATCGGGAGATGCAAGATGGGACTCTCTCGGTGCGAGGCCGAAGCGGGTCGAATTTAGGGAGCAAGACGGTGGCTGAAGTGCTGGATCTCCTGCAAGCCGAGGTCACGCATACACAGCGAGAACTTCAACACACACATTAAAAAAGAGGTGGCCTATCGTTCCCAAATTGCGCGTGAATCGTGAGATCCGAGTCCGAGAAATTCGTGTCATTGGCCCGGAGGGAGAACAACTCGGCATCCTTCCGACACCGGACGCCTTTCGTCAGGCTCAAGAAAGCGGCTATGACTTGGTGGAAGTCGCTCCCAACTCCACTCCCCCCGTGTGTCGCATCATGGACTATGGGAAGTACAAGTATGAGTTGAGTAAAAAGGACCATCAAAGCCGGCGCCATCAAAAGTCCACGCAGGTGAAGGAAATCAAGTTGCGGCCACGGACCGATAAACACGACCTTGAAATTAAAGTTCGGCAGATGAAAACATTCCTCGAAGAGGGCAATAAAACCAAAGTCACCCTCACGTATCGCGGGCGGGAGATGGCCAATCAGGAAATGGGGCGCGCCGTGATGAATTCCGTCATTGAACAATTGGCCCAAGCCGGCACCATCGAGTATGCCCCCCGCATGGAGGGACGAAGTTTGATCATGATTGTGGCTCCCAAATAATCGACGTGCGATGTGGTGATCGATCAACCAAAGGGATTTTTCTGATGAAAATGAAGACGCATTCAGGAACGAGCAAACGATTTACCAAAACGGGAAGCGGCAAGATTGTCCGCCGCAAGGCGGGCAAGCGGCACATACTGACCAGCAAGCGGCACGACCGAAAGCGCCGCCTAAGCGGAACAGCAGTGGTGGATTCCACGGTTGTTTCTACATTGAATCGTCTCCTGCCGTATGCATAGACGACGATCGTGTAGTGTTGTGAATTTCAGGACCCAAAAGGAGTAATCAATCATGCCTCGCGCAAAAGGTGGACCAAAAACAAGAGCCCGACGGAAGAAGCGGATTAAGCTGGCATCAGGCCAGTACGGCGGAAAGAGTCGTCTCTTCCGTTCAGCGACGGAAAGCGTCGACAAGGGGCTGACGTATGCCTATACGGGCCGCAAGAATCGGAAGCGGGACTTCCGGCAATTGTGGATCGCCCGCATCAGCGCCGGCGTTCGGGCCCAAGGGCTGACCTACGGCCGGTTCATCAACGCGTTGAAGAAAGCGAACGTGTTGCTGGATCGAAAGGTCTTGTCGGATATGGCGATCAAGGATTCGGCGGGATTTGAAAAGTTGTGCGGTCTCGCCAAGCAACACCTCACGCCTGCCGCGGTTTAATTTTAGCAGCTAAGACACAATGTTCCTGTTCCAAGGGGAAGCGGCACTCTGTCGCCTCCCCTTCTGTTCGACACCGAAGTGGGCGTCCTCTCTTCACGCTTCATCAGGAGCGAGGGATTCAAGCCGGTGGGCAGACTGGCTGTGACCGTCGTGCCGTTCTTTTCTTGGGCCGGGATTGAGCCCATCGTACACA